>JAEWCK010000043.1 GCA_023390675.1 Pseudomonadota bacterium | reverse complement strand
GTCGAGCGCCATCTCGACCATTCCGACCGCGCCTTCGACCAGCGTCTGGCGCGCGGCGACCACGGCCTGCGCCTGCTGGCGGCGGAGCATCGCGCCGGCGATCTCCTGCGCATATGCCAGGTGGGTGAAGCCGCATTCGTCGACGGTGATCCCCGCGACGGTCAGCCGCGCGATAAGCTCCTCGCGCAGCTCGGCGCCGACCTGGTCGTGGTTGCCGCGCAGCGTCACTTCCTGATGCTCGAAATCGTCATAGGGATAGCGCGAGCCGATCGTGCGCACCGCCGCCTCGATCTGGACGTTCACGAACGCCTTGTAGTCGTCGACGTCGAACAGGGCCTGCGCGGTGTCGGTCACGCGCCACACCACCTGCGCCGCCATCTCGATCGGATTGCCGCGCAGATCGTTCACCTTGATCCGCTCCGAGATGATGTTGTTGGCGCGCACCGAGACCTTCTTCTTGCCCATCCACGGCCAGGTCCACCGCAGCCCCGTGGTGCGATCGGTGCCCTTGTACGACCCGAACAGCGTGATCACCGCGGCCTGATTGGGCTGGAGCAGATAGAAGCCGATCGCGACGAAGAAGAAGACGAACACCGACAGCGCGAACCAGCTCACCACGATTCCGTCGGGCATGCGCCGGATCTGGCTGAGCGCAGCGGCGGCCGCGACCAGCGCGACCAAGAGCAGGAGCAGCATGCCATAGCCGCTCATCGTACGCGCCGGAGCCTCGCGACTCTGCTGGAGCGCCGGCGCCATGGTACGAACGTCCGTCATTTGAATGTACCTCCCGAAATTATGATATCGTATTTATATCGAGTCGGGAGGGGTTGCAAGGAGATTCAGGACTCGGCGTCGGCAGGGTGGTCGAAGCCGCGGAAGCGCTGCTCGGAACGATCGGTCTCGTCCCTGCCCGTGCGATCGTGGAGCAGAACGATCTGGGTGGGGAACGGCAAGTCGACGCCATTGGCGCGGAAGGCCTGGAGGATCGCGTCGACAACGCGAGCGCGGGTGTGGACGACATTGGTGCGCTGCGAATCGGTCCACCAGCGCGCGCGGACGAGGACGTCGCCGTCGCGGAACTCGACCGGCACGACATCAGGCGCAGGGTCGGGGATCACTCCCTCGACCTTCGCCACGGCTTCCGCGACGAACTTCGCCGCGGCGACGAGATCGTCATTGTAGCCGATGCCGAAATCCACCTGGTCGCGCCGCGTCTCAAAGGCCGTGTTGACCACGACCAGCCCGGTATAGATGTCGGCATTGGGGATGATGACGCGGCGGCCGTCATAGGTCTTGATCAGCGTCGCCCGGCTCTCGATGTGCTCGACCGTGCCTTCGAATCCGCCGACGACGATCTGGTCGCCGCGGCGGAAAGGCCGTCGCGTGAGGAGCAGCAGGCCCGCGAACAGATTCTGCAATATGTCCTTGAACGCGAAGCCGACCGCGACCGAGCCGATCCCGAGCGTCGCGAGGATGTCGGAGGGCTTGACGCTGGGGAAGACGATCGCCGCGGCGATCAGCCCGGAAAGCAGCATGATCGCGCCGAAAGCCAGCGAGCCGAGCAATTGCCCGAGGTCGAGCCGCTGGCGCCGCGCGGTTAGCTTGCGGATCGACCAGGAGACCAGCCGTCCCACGAAAAAGGCGGCGGTCAGGAGCAGCAGCGCCGCGACGATGTTGGGCAGTTGCGCGAAGAAGCCGTTCACCCAGACGTGCAGCTTGGCGACGATCGTGTCGTCGGGCTGCTTGATCGGCGGGACTCGAACGGGCTGCATGCCGAAAGAAACGCCGCCGAAACCATTGCAGTTCCGGCGGCGCATCAATGGCTTGCGGGAAGGCCGGTCAGCTGATGACGATCGTCACCGCGCGGCGGTTCTGCGCCCAGCTCGATTCGTCCGAGCCGAGCGCGATCGGACGCTCCTTGCCGTAGCTGATCGTCGTGATCCGCGAGGGGCTGATGCCGCGGGCCGCGAGATAGTTCTTGGCGGCGTTGGCGCGGCGGTCACCGAGCGCGAGATTGTACTCGCGCGTGCCGCGCTCGTCGCAGTGGCCCTCGATCGTGATTCGCGTGTTGGGATGCGCGTTCAGCCATTGCGCCTGGCTGTCGAGGATCGCGCGCGCCTCGGGATCGATGTCGTATTCGTCGAAGGCGAAGTGGACGGTGTCGCTCATCACCGCGCGCCGGAACTGCTCGTTGAGCGGACCCGCGATCGTATCGCTGTCGCCGCCGTCATTGGTGACGGGCGCTTCGGTGCCCGGCGTGGGGGGCAGCGCGTTCGCATCGTGCTTCTTGGTGCACCCCGCGGTCGCGACGAGCGCCACGGCCATCACCAGACTGGTCGTCAACTTGGCCATCGTCTTTCCTCCTATTAGCTCAACTTGGGTAACATATTCAGGGACGAATCGGTCCCCAGCTTGGATCCGAGCCGTCGAGCGGCGTCGGAATCCGCCGCGCGTTGGCGCCGGTAAGATCCACCGACCAAAGATCGGGACGGCCCGAGCCCTGCGCCGTGCGGAAGAACATCAGCACGCGCCCATTGGGCGACCAGCTCGGGCCCTCGTCGCCCCAGCTGTTGGTGAGCAGCTTCTCGCCGCCGCCGCCCGGGCTCATCACGCCGATCCGGAACGCACCACCGCCGGTGCGGGTGAAGGCGATCAGATCGCCGCGCGGGCTCCATACCGGCGTCGCGTAGCGTCCGCCGCCGAAGCTGATCCGGTGCTGGTCCGATCCGTTGGCGTTCATGACATAGAGCTGCTGCGTGCCGCCGCGATCGCTCTCGAAGACGATCTTGCTGCCGTCGGGCGAATAGCTGCCGCCGGTGTCGATGCCCGGCGAGGTGGTCAGCCGCTGCGGCTCTCCACCCGACGCGCTGATGCGATAGACATCGGTATTGCCCGCAATAGCCATCGAGAAGAGCACCCAGCGCCCGTCTGGCGAGAAGCGCGGCGCGAAGTTCAGATTGACGTTCGATACGAGCAGCCGGTTCGAACGCGCCGCCATGTCGTAGACGTAGATGGCGGGCTTGCGGCCGGTATAGCTCATATAGACGATCGCGCTGCGGCTCGGCGACATGCGCGGGGTGAGCACGATCGACTGGCCGTTGGTCAGGAAGCGGTGGTTGGCGCCGTCCTGGTCCATGATCGCGAGCTGCTTGCGGCGCTTGGCCTTGGGGCCCTGCTCGGCGATGTAGACGACCTGGCTGTCGAAATAGGGGCCTTCGCCGGTTAGCCGGGTGTAAATCGCATCGGCGCATTTGTGCGCGGCGCGGCGCCAGTCGGCGGGCGAGACGACGAAGCCTTGGCGGACGAGCTCGGACTGCAGCGCGACGTCGTAGAGATAGCAGCCGACGGTGAGCGAGCCGTTGCCATTGGCGCGGACATAGCCCTGAATGACCGCCTGATTGCCGTTCCAGCTGGCATAATTGGGCGCGGTGACTTCGCCATAGGCGATGGCGCGATTGGCCGAGGGGCCGCTGGTCTTGAACAGGCCGGTGTTGCGCAGATCGTCGTCGATCACCTGCGCGAGCTTGACGCCGAGCTGGTCGGTCGGGCCGGCGGCCGTCGAGGTCACTTGCGCGGTAGGCATCGCGGGGATTGCAATGACGAGGTCCTTGGCCGCGGTGTTGGTGACGTCGACGCTGAGCGGCGTATCCTGATCCTGCGACAGCGGCTGCTCCTGCGTCGTGGGCGCGGGCGCGGGCGCATCCTGCGCGCTGGCGGCAGTGGCGGCGCAGATTGCAAGTGCGGAAGCGAAAGCGAGGCGGGCAAATTTCATCGTCACAGGTCCTCGTAGAGTACGGGGGCAATCGTTTTCCATGCGGAATAATATTGGGCGGGCAGTTTGAACGGCGCGGCCAGCCGCACCGCTCGAACCGCGCGCTCGCGCGCCAGCGCGGCCTGCGCCCGATTGCTGGCGGTGACGCCGGTCTGCGTGATCTGCGGCTCGCTCGCGCGCGAGCCGTCGGGGTTGGGCCGGCCGGTGACCGTGGG
>JAEWCK010000039.1 GCA_023390675.1 Pseudomonadota bacterium | reverse complement strand
ATTCCGATTCGGGCGCTCGGCAAGACGTTCAGCGATTCGCGGGACGCGCGCGGCGGCGCGTCCGGCTCAGCCCTGGCGGGCCTTGAACCGGCGGTTGGTCTTGTTGATCACGTAGATCCGGCCACGGCGGCGGATCACGCGGTTGTCGCGGTGCCGCCCCTTGAGCGACTTCAATGAATTCACGATCTTCATGACCGATTCGCTTCTCGTCTAAATCTGGATGTCCGGAAAAGAGGCGCCCGCCTAGAGGCGCGAGCCGCGCAAGTCAAGGCGTGGGAACCGACTCGGGCGGACTCGGGTTGAGCGAACGAAGGCCGTTGCGCCCGCGAAACAGGAGGTGCGTCCCGTGAACAAGTCCCTCAGCCTCGCTCTTGCCGGCGCCGCGGCGCTCGCGGCGTGCACCCCGACCTATCGCCCGCAGCCGATCGACGTCACGCGCTACCATCTCGGCAATCCGATGGAGCGCACGACGGTGGCGATCGAGCCGATCGCGGCGACCGACGTGGGCCCCGAATACCAGCTCTATGCCGATGCCGTGCGCGGCGAGCTCGAGCGGCTGGGCTATGTCCAGTCGGTGAGCAGCACGCCTTCGGGCTATATCGCCGGCGTCTCGTTCCGCCGCGCCGCGGCGGGAAGCTTCCGCGAGGCGCCCCCGGTCTCGCTCGGCTTCGGCGGCGGCAGCGTGAGCGGCGGGCGGCGCAGCGCAGTAGGCGTCGGCGGCGGCCTCTCGTTCGGAATCGGCGGCAAGACGCGTAACGTCTACGTGACCGAATTGTGGGTGCAGCTCAGGCGCCGGAGCGACAACACCACGGTGTGGGAAGGCCGCGCGCAGACCCAGACGGTGGGCGGAAGCGAGGCCGATCAGCCCGGCGTGACTGCGGGACGGCTGGCGCGGGCGCTCTTCAAGGACTTCCCCGGCGAGTCGGGGGTGACTATCACGGTCAAATGACCATCAGCATCAACGCCGCGTTCGACAGCGGCAACATCCGCGTGATCGCCGTCGAGGGCGACCGGGTCGACCTCGAGATCGTCACCGATCACCTGTCCGACTTCTATCAATGGTTCCATTTCCGCGTGGCGGGCGCGAAAGGGCGGACGCTCACCTTCCGCATCCTCAACGCCGGCGGCGCGGCCTATGCATTCGGCTGGCCGGGATACCGGACGCGCTGGTCGGCGGACCGCGAGGCATGGCGGACCACCGATTCGTCCTATGCCGACGGAGTGCTCACCTTCACCAGGACCTTCGATACCGATGTCCTGTGGTTCGCCTATTTCGCGCCCTATTCGATGGAGCGGCACCACGATCTGGTCAGCCGCATCGCGCTCCAGCCGGGCGTGTCGCACCGCGAATTGGGCGTCACGCTCGACGGACAGCCGATGGACCTGCTGACGATGGGCACCGGCCCCAAGACGGTTTGGCTCTATGCGCGCCAGCATCCCGGCGAGAGCATGGCCGAATGGTGGATGGAAGGCGCGCTCGAATTCCTCACGTCGGGCGACGCGACGGCGACGGCGCTGCGCGAGAAGGCGACCTTCCACATCGTCCCCAACATGAACCCCGACGGATCGCGCCGCGGCCATCTGCGCACCAACGCCGCGGGGGTGAACCTCAACCGCGAATGGCATGCGCCGTCGATGGAGAAGAGCCCCGAAGTGTTCCTCGTCCGCGCGGCGATGGACGCGACCGGGGTCGATTTCGCGATGGACGTCCACGGGGACGAGGCGATTCCCGCCAACTTCCTCGCCGGTTATGAAGGCATCCCGAGCTGGACCGACGAGCATGGCGAGAAATTCTACGAATTCGCCCGCCTACTGGCCAAGGCGACGCCCGATTTCCAGCTCGACCTGGGATATGAGAAATCGGCGCCCGGGCAGGCCAATCTTTCGATGTCGACAAACCAGCTCGCCGAACGTTACGGTGCCGTATCAATGACGCTGGAGATGCCCTTCAAGGACCACGAGGCCAACGCGGACGCCGAGTTCGCCTGGTCGCCCGCGCGCTGCAGAAAGCTCGCGCATTCGTGCCTGGAGACGCTTGCCGGATTTATCGACGAGATCTGATGGAAATTCGCGAAGGGGGGCTCGACGAGCCGCAGGTCGTCGAGCTGCTGCGGCTGCATGCCGCGGGGATGCTGGCCAATTCGCCCGCCGGGAGCTGCCATTTCCTCGACCTGTTGGGGCTGCGGCGGCCGGACGTGAGCTTCTGGAGCGTGTGGGAGGGCGAGGACCTGCTCGGCGTCGGCGCGCTGAAGGAACTCGACGTCGCACATAGCGAGATCAAGTCGATGCGCACTGCGCCCGACCAATTGCGGAGCGGCGTCGGTGCCGCGCTGATGAGCCACATCCTCAAGGTGGCGCGCGAGCGCGGCTACAAGCGGCTGAGCCTCGAGACCGGATCGGGCGAAGCGTTCGCGGCGGCGCACGCGCTCTACCGCAAGTTCGGCTTCACCGATTGCGGCGCGTTCGGCGATTATCCGGCCGACGACCCGTTCAGCCGCTTCATGAGCCGCGTGCTCTAGCCGACACGATCAGACGCATTTGCGGTTGTTGTCGATCAGCCAGAGAAAGGCGTGGAATTCGGAAATATCGAAGTCCACCCGTGCTAGCTCGACCCCATTGGCGCGCGCGATTACGGTCAATTGCCTGGCCTGCCGCATCGCGCGTACCAGATCGGCGGGGAGCGACGCCAGTCCGGCGATCGGCGAATAGCGCCCGCCCGCTATCGTGTCGGTGTCGTGGAACGGCACGCTGAACCCTGCAGGCTTGCTATCGAGCAGATACGCGAACCTGTCGATGGGACGCGACTGGAGCGCCCTTCCCTCGAGCCGGATTGCGCTGTCCGTCAGGCGGCCGCGCTCCCAATTCAGATGTAGCCGCCCATAGGTGACGCTTTCGGGCGCACTCGTGCTGATGAATTGGCTGTCGCCATTGCCATAGAGAGTGATCGTCTTCGCGGGGGACAGGCATTCGGCAACGACGCCGATCATTCGCTTGCGCATCTGCCGGACCAGCGGCGGCTCGGCCGCACCGGAGGACGCGAACGCCGTGACGTCACCGCGGCAATGGCGGACAAGCCTTGTCATCGCCGCATGGATTTCCCGCGCGGCCGCCGGACTGGCCATCTCGAAGACGAGCCCGCTCGGCCCCTTCATGACCGAAACCTGCGATCCCTGGGGCGGCTGCACCTGGTCCGTCGCCCAGTTCCAGATCCGGACGTCGCGCGTTTCGGGGAACGTGCCTCCGCTGTTCGTCCGCGGCGGATAGATGCGCGCCATTCGCGTCGTGCATCCCGATCCGCTCACGTCGAAATCTACCGGCGCGATCGGCTTCCAGTGCTTCTCGACCAGATACTTGATCTTCGCCTGTGCGGCTTCGGGTGAATCCTGAGCTTGAACCGGCGTTGAAATCAGCGCCAACGCGCCTGCGATCATCGCTTTCATAATTCCCCCTTCGCTGGGACGGACCGTTATGCCCATCGGCATATATTGTTGCTAATCGAACACGCCCTCGAGGAAGTTCTTCATCGCCTGCCAGCTGCGGCGGTCGGCCCTGGGCTCGTAGGCCACGCCCGGCACCTTGCTCTCCTTGCGGTCGAGATCGGTAAAGGCGTGACCGGCATGACCGTAGGCATGGATCTGCCAGTCGGCGCCGGCCTCGGTCAGCTCCTCGGCCAGCGCGACGGTCCTGTCGGGCGGGGCGACCGGGTCTTCCCAGCCGTGGCAGACGAGGAGCTTGGCTGCGATCGGCGAGACGCTGGCGTAATCGGGCTTGTCGTAGACGCCGTGGAAGCTGACGCCGCCGAGGATGCCCAGCCCGGCGCGCGCCATGTCGAGCACGCATTTGCCGCCGAAGCAGAAGCCAATCGCGGCGAGCCTGGCCGGATCGGCGCGGTCGAACCCGCGCAACGCCTCGAGCGACGCTGCGAGCCGGTCGCGGAGCAGCGTGCGGTCGGCGTTCAATTCGTCCATATACTCCGTGCGGTTCGGCGAAGCGTGGGTGGTGCGCCTGCCCTGCCCGAACACGTCCGCCGCGAGCGCGACATAGCCGAGCCTGGCGAGATTCTCGGCGTGGACGTTGTCGGCTTCCTTCTGCCCCAGCACATTGGGCAGCACGAGCACGCCGGGGCGCATCGTCGTGACTTCGTCCTCGTACGCGAGCACGCCCTCGAACGGGCCGCCGGGGCCTTGATAGACCAGAGTCTGCCGCACGATCGCCATGGCGCTCTCCCTTGTCCGCTGCTCCTCAGGCGCTAAGGACGCTCTCGCCCGGTTGCAAGGAGTGTCCGATGCCCAAGCTCGTCCTGATCCGCCACGGCCAGTCGGCGTGGAACCTCGAGAACCGCTTCACCGGCTGGTGGGACGTCGACCTGACCGAGCAGGGCATCAAGGAAGCTTGGGCCGGCGGCGAGCTGATGAAGGCGAAGGGGCTCGATTTCGACCTGACCTTCACCAGCTTCCAGACGCGCGCGATCAAGACGCTCAACCTCGCGCTCGAGGCGATGGGGCGGCTGTGGCTGCCGACCGAGAAGAGCTGGAAGCTGAACGAGCGGCATTATGGCGGGCTGACCGGGCTCAACAAGGCCGAGACCGCGGCGCTCCACGGCGACGAGCAGGTCAAGATCTGGCGGCGCAGCTTCGACGTGCCGCCGCCGCTCCCCGAGGAAGGCTCGCCGTGGGACCTGGCCAAGGACGCGCGCTATCACGGCGTGCCGATCCCGCAGACCGAATCGCTCAAGGACACGATCGCGCGCGTGCTGCCTTATTGGGAGGAGCGGATCGCGCCCGAGCTGAAGGCAGGCAAGCGCGTGCTGATCTCGGCGCACGGCAATTCGCTGCGCGCCTTGGTCAAGCATCTGTCGGGGATTCCGGACAGCGAGATCGTGAACCTCGAAATCCCGACCGGCGCGCCGATGGTGTACGAGCTCGACGAGGCGCTGAACGCGACCGACCGCTATTATCTGAGCGAGCGCTGACCCGATCCTCCCCGAGCTCGCTCGGGGA
>JAEWCK010000284.1 GCA_023390675.1 Pseudomonadota bacterium | reverse complement strand
GCGCGCGCGCCGCGACGGCCGGCCCGAGCCGCTCAACGCAATGGCGCCGGGCAAGCGCATGCTCTCCACGATGGTGCCCACGATCCTGTTCAAGCAGGGCAAGCCGTGGCTGGTCGTCGGCACCCCGGGCGGCAGCACGATCATCGACACGGTCGCGCAAGTGATCGTCGACGTGATCGACTATGATCTCAACATCGGCGAGGCGACGCACCAGCCGCGCATCTTCCAGAACAGCACCAACACGCTGGAAGTCGAGCCCAACTTCAATCCCGACACGGTCGCGATCCTCAAGGCGATGGGGCACCGGATCGAGGTCGGCCAGACGATGGGGAGCGCGCAGTCGATCATGATCGAGAACGGCCTCTATCTCGGCGCCGCCGATCCGCGCCGGCCCGGCGCGCTGGCGGTGGCGCCGTGATCCGCCGCCTGATCCTCGGCCTCGCGGCGTTCTCGCTCGCCGCCACGCCCTTCACGGCAGCAATGCCGCAAGGGCAGACGGCGCCCGCCGCGGCGAGCCCCGGCGTCTTCGTCGCGGCTGCGCACCCTCTTGCGGCCGAGGCGGGGATGGCGGTGCTGCGCCGCGGCGGCAGCGCGATCGATGCCGCGGTGGCGGTGCAGGCGATGCTCGGGCTGGTCGAGCCGCAGAGCTCGGGGATCGGCGGCGGCGGCTTCATGATGTACTATAATGCCGCAACGAAGAAGATCTCGGCGTGGAGCGGGCGCGAGCGCGCGCCGAAGGGCGCAGCGCCCGACATGTTCCTCGACCGCGATGGCAAGCCGCTCAAGCGCGCCGAGGCGATGCTGAGCGGCCGCGCGACCGGGGTGCCCGGCGCAGTCGCGATGCTCGCCACGGTGCAGGCGCGCGAAGGCAAGCTGCCGTGGAGCAGCCTGTTCGACGACGCGATCCGCACGGCCGAGCAGGGCTTTGCGATCACCGAGCGGCTTTCGGGCTACATCAACGGCGACTATCCCCAATCGGGCGCGCCCGACGTGGTGAAGTTCTTCACCAAGCCCGACGGCAGCCGGATGAAGGCAGGCGATACGCTCCGCAATCCCGCCTACGCAGCCTTTCTCCGCCGCCTCGCCGCCGAAGGACCCGCCGCGCTCTACAAGGGCGAGACTGCGCAGCGCATCGTCGATCGCGTGCATCAGGGCGCCTATCCGGGGGCGCTGACGCTCGACGATCTTGCGGGCTATACGCCGCAAAAGCTCGTGCCGATCTGCCGCGTCCACGTCCAGATCGTCTGCGCGCCGCCGCCGCCGGCGACCGGAGTCGGCGTGCTCCAGCTGCTCGGGCTGCTCGACCGGACCGACATCGCGAAGCGCGGCCCCGGCGATCCGCAGGCATGGTTCCTCTTCGCCGAAGCGAGCCGGATCATGTATGCCGATCGCGATCGCTGGATCGGCGATCCGGAGTTCGTGCACGTGCCCCTCGCGGGGCTGCTCGACCCCGGCTATCTCGACAAGCGCGCGAAGCTGATCGGCGCCAGGGCGGGCAAGGAGCCGCTTTCGGGCCGCCCGCCCGGCAGCGAGCCCGCCGCGAACGACAACACGCAGGAACCGGGCGGCACGACGCACTTCATCGTCATCGACGCGAAGGGCAACGCGATCTCGATGACCTCGACGGTGGAGAGCTATTTCGGCTCGGGCCGGATGGTCGACGGATTCTTCCTCAACAACCAGATGACCGATTTCTCGTTCAGCCCGGTGACCAGCAAGACCGGGCGCCCGGTCGCCAACGCCGTCGCGCCGGGCAAGCGCCCGCGCTCGTCGATGAGCCCGGTGCTGATCCTCGATCGGCAGAACAACCTGATCGGCGCGCTCGGCTCGCCCGGCGGCAATGCGATCCCGGCCTATGTCGCCAAGACGCTGATCGGCGTCCTCGACTGGAACCTGCCGATGCAAGCGGCGATCGACTTGCCCAACCTCGTCGCGCGCAACAGCGACTTCAACGGCGAGGAAGCGAAGATGAGCCCGGCGGTGCTCGCCGGCCTCAAGGAGCGCGGGATCACCGTCGAAAGCGGCAGCGGCGAGGATTCGGGTCTGCACGGCGTGATGATCCGGGGCGGCCGTTTCGACGGCGGCGCCGATCCGCGCCGCGACGGCGTCGCGCGCAGCGAGCCGGCTGGGGCAACCGCTGCCCCTTAGCCCGGGGGTACGACCGGCCCGCTTCGCGATCGCTGGAGGTCGCCGGGCGTCAGAGGGCCGGCGGAGCGTAGAGGATCGGTTCGAACCCGACAGGGTTCGCAAGCGCGAACGCGCGCCCGAGCTTATGCGAGGCCCCAAAACAAATAGTGGCGGAGCGGGAGGGATTCGAACCCTCGATACGGTTTTGCCGTATACTCACTTTCCAGGCGAGCGCCTTCGACCACTCGGCCACCGCTCCGCACTGTCCTGGAAGGTGGCGCCCTAGCTTCTGCATGGGCGCTAGGCAAGCGCGGGGCGGCGTGCCAGTCTTGCGCCATGCTCAGGACCCTGACCGCGCTCCTCGCGCTCGCAACGCCGCTCGCCGCGCAAGCCCAGCAGGCCAAGCCGACTCCCGCCGATCCCGCCCCCGCGGACTGGCGCGACATTCCCGACGACGAGATGCTGGTGATGACGCTCGCCGATGGGCGACAGGTGTTCATCCGCCTCGCGGCGCGCTTGGCGCCCGGCCATGTCGGCAATATCCGCAAGCTAGCGAGCGCGCATTGGTGGGACGATGCGTCGGTCTATCGCGTGCAGGAGAATTGGGTCGCGCAATGGGGCGACGCGACCGAGAAGAAGCCGCTCCCCGCCGGCATCGTCACCCGCCCGCCCGCCGAGTTCGAGATCCCGCGCTTCCTGCCCGCGCAGAAGCTGTCGAAGCCCGACGCCTATTCGGCCGCCTCGGGCGTCACTGCCGATGGCTGGCCGATCGCCACCGACGGCAAGAAGGCGTGGCTGACGCACTGCTACGGCATGGTCGGCGTCGCGCGCGACCAGTTGCCCGATACCGGCACCGGCGCCGAATTGTTCACCCCGATCGGCCAGTCGGCGCGCCGGCTCGACCGCAACTACACCGTGGTTGGGCGGATCGTGGAGGGGATGCAATATATGTCGGCCTTCGCGCGCAGCGACGCGCCGATGGGAGTCTATGCGAAGGAATCGGAGCGCACCGGGATCAGGACCGTGCGGCTGATGAGCGAGCTGCCCGAAAGCGAACGCATCCGCTTCCAGGTCCGCTCGACCGACAATGTCCGCTACGCCGCCGTGATCCGGATGCGCGAGCATCCCGAGCCGCCGACGGTCGCGACCGGGCTGCAGGTGTGCGATCTGTCGCCGTACGTGCGCCGCAAGCCGGCGGACTGAGGCGCTACTTCCCCACCCAATCCGAGACTTGCTCCGCCACCTGGTTCGCCGCGCTCTGGAGCGCCGCGGCCACCGGCTCGGCCTCGATCGGCGTCACCGGCACGCGCGCCTCGAAGCGGCGCTTCTCGAACACGGGCTCGTCGCCGCCGCGGCCCAGCACCGCGTCATAGGTCACCACGGCTTCGTTCGTCGTCGCATCGACGCCGAACATGCGCAGCTCGCCCGAAAGCACCGCGCCCGGATCGTGCAGCGACTGGCGATAGCTCAGGATCACCCGGCCGGTGCGCGCCGCGATCGTGTCGCCGAGCACGCGCGCGAACAGCCGCGGCGGCGCCTCCGACCACACTGCGTCCTTGACATAGGCTATCGCCACGCCGCGCGCATGCACCGGAATGCGCGTCGTCGCGAGCTCGTGCGGCACGGTCGGGATCAGCACCGTCATCGTCGCCGACGATGCCGAGCTCTGCGTCGTGCCCGGTGGGAGCTGCGCGGTCGCGTCGATCGTCAGCAGCTGGCTGGGCGGCTTGGCGCCGAACGAAATGCAGCCGCCGAGCGAAGCGGCCAGGAGGAGCGGTATGAGCTTCTTCATCGCGGGCCTCATTTCTTGCCGGGCTTGTAGTCGGGGAGCTTGGGGCTGCCGAGCAGCCCGCCTGCGCCGCCCTCGTCGACCTTCTGCGCGACCGAGGAGAGCGCCGCTGCCATCTCGCGCAGATCCTGGACGAGCTGGCCGACTTCGGGGACCGTCTTCTTGGAGAAGGCCTGCAGTCCCGGCCGCGCATCGCCGATCGTCGCGTCCAACGTCTCCATGCTCTTCTTCGCCGCGGTGATCGTCCGGTTGAGGTTGGCGATCGTCGGCTTGATGTCGTTGGCGAGCACGCCGTTGGTGGTCGCCGCCAGTTCGCCGATCTGCTGCGATGCGACGCCCGCTTTCTGGATCGCGATCCGCGTCTCGGCAAGCGTCGCGGCGATCTCGGGCGCGCGATCGGCAAGCGCGTTGGTCAGCCGCTTGGTGTTGTCGAGGATGCCCGCGATCGATGCCTGGTTCTTGTCGCCGAGCAGCTCGGAGAGGCGCTCGGTGAGCGTGGTCAGCCGCTCGAGCAGCTTGGGGGCGGAGGAAAGCAGCGCCCCGAGCCCGCCCTGCTTGGTCGGGATCACGGGAACGCCCAGCGGGCACGATGCCTTGGGGTTCTCGCGCGGGCAGGCGATCGGCGGCGCGCCCTTCACGGCGCCGTCGAGCTGGATCTGGCTCACGCCGGTGAAGCCGACGCCCGATATGCTCGCGGTGGTGCCCTCGAGGATCGGCACTTCGTCGCGCACGGTGATGCGGACCCGGACGAGCTGCGGATCGGGCGGCCAGAATTCGATCGCCTTGACCTGTCCCGAAGGCACGCCCGAGAATCCCACCGACGAGCCCGGATTGAGCCCGTCGACCGACTGGCGGAAGAAGATGTCGTATTCGCGCTCGTTGCCGCCGCCCAGCCGCGCGAGCCAGACGATGAACAGCGCCAGCACCGCGAGCAGGATCAGCACGACCGCGCCGACGAGCACATGATTGGACCTGGTTTCCATCAGCCTTCGTCCTCATTCCCGTGTTCACGGGCGCTGGCGACCGCGGCGCGACCGCGCGGTCCGTTGAAATATTCCTGGATCCACGGATGATCCAGGGCGAGCAGCTCGGGGATCGTTCCCACCGCGATCACTTGTCTGTCGGCGAGCACGGCGACGCGGTCGCAGATCGCGTAGAGCGTATCGAGGTCGTGGGTGATCAGGAATACGGTTAGCCCCAGCGTCTTCTGGAGCGCCGCGGTCAGCTCGTCGAACGCCGCCGCGCCGATCGGGTCGAGGCCGGCGGTCGGCTCGTCGAGGAAGAGCAGCTCGGGGTCGAGCGCGAGCGCGCGGGCCAGTCCGGCGCGCTTCTTCATGCCCCCCGAAAGCTCGGCGGGATATTTGGGCCCCGCATCGGGCGGCAGCCCGCTCATCACCACCTTGTAGGCGGCGATCTCCTCGAGCAGCGCTGCGTCGATCCGGGGGTAGAATTCCTTGATCGGGACCTGGACGTTCTCGGACACGGTCAGTGTCGAGAACAAGGCGCCGCCCTGGAACAGGATACCCCAGCGCTTGCGGATCTCCACGGCCTCGGTCTCGTCGCGCCCGATCGTGTTCTCGCCGAACACTTCGATCTCGCCGGCGAGCGGAGTCTGCAGCCCGATGATCGATCGCATCAGCACCGATTTGCCCGTGCCCGATCCCCCGACCACACCCAGGATCTCGCCGCGGCGCACGTCGAGGTCGAGGTCCTCGTGGACGATGCTCTCGCCGAAGGCGTTCTTGAGCCCCCGCACGCGGATGACGATCTCGTCCTTGCTGCTGCGCGACGGGCTCATATCCAGCCCACCTCGCTGAAGAACACCGCGAAGAAAGCATCGAGCACGATCACGAGGAAGATCGCCTGGACGACGGCGGTGGTGGTGCGCTTGCCGACCTGCTCGGCATCGCCTTCGACGAGCATGCCCTGGAAGCAGCCGGCGATCGCGATGATCGCGCCGAACACCGGCGCCTTTATGAGGCCGACCCACAGGTCGGTGAGCGGCACCACTTCGCGGATGCGCTGGACGAAGGTGATCGGCGGGATGTCGAGGCTCACCCAGCAGAGCAGCCCACCGCCGATGATCGCGATCAGCGAGGCATAGAAGCCGAGCAGCGGCATCATCAGCACCACCGCGAGTGTGCGCGGCACGACCAGCGCCTCCATCGGCGACACGCCGATCGTGCGCATCGCGTCGATCTCCTCGGTCAGCTTCATCGTGCCGAGCTGCGCGGCGAAGGCCGATCCCGATCGCCCGGCGACCATGATCGCGGTCATCAGCACGCCGAGCTCGCGCAGCGTGATCCGGCCGACGAGGTTGATCGTGTATACCTCCGCGCCGAACTGGCGGAGCTGCACCGCGCCTTGCTGCGCGATGACGATCCCGATCAGGAAGCTCATCAGCCCGATGATCGCGAGCGCCGTGACGCCTACGACTTCGAAGCGGTGCACCGTCGCGTTGAAGCGGAAGCGGCCGGGATGCGTGAAGACGTTCCAGAAGGCGATCGTCGTCGCCCCCATGAAGCCGAGCAGCCCGTAGAGCGTGTGCCCCGTGGTGACCACGGCGTCGCCGACTTCGCCGAGCACGCGCGGAATCAGGCCATAGGATCGCGCCGGCAGCTCGATGGGATGCTCGGCGGCGGCGACCTGGTCGAACAGATGCTGCTCGTCGGCTTCGAGCCCCTCGACGCGCGCCTGCTTGTCGCGCGCGAAGCGATGCACCACCCACGCGCCGACGGTGTCGATCCGCTCGATCCCCGACAGGTCGATCCGCGAGACGGGTTCGGCGACGGCGGCCAGCCGGTCGGGCAAGTCGCCGAGGCACGCGAGCGACAGGTTGCCCGTGAAGCGCAGCGTGTTTCCGTCCACGCGGTCGAAATCGGCCATGGCGCTCATGCGCGGCACCTTTCCGCGATTCGCACTGGATCGGCAAGAAGGAGCGCGCGTAGATGCCTCAATGCAGCACCTCGCGATCTACGACATGGACAAGACGATCACCGCCGCGCCGACCTGGACGCGGTTCCTCGTCGCGGCGACCAGGCGGCGCGCGCCGTGGCGTCTCGCGCTCCTTCCGGTCGCGGGCGCGGCGGGGCTCGGCTATCTGCTCAAGCTTGTCGATCGCGCCGGGCTCAAGCAATTCACCCAGCGGCTGATGCTCGGCCGCGCGCTGACGCCGGACGCAATCGCCGACGTCGCCGAGGCGTTCGCCGGGCACGAAGTCGCGCACGGCGTGCTCCACGGCGCGCGCGAGCGGATCGCGCACGATCGCGCGCAGGGATATCGGCTCGTCCTCGCGACGGCGTCGCACGGCTATTACGCCGCGGCGATCGCCCGGCGGCTCGGCATCGAGGATGTGATCGCGACGGACGCGCAGCGCGATGGGCAAGGCCGGATTCTCTCCCTGATCGAAGGGGATAACTGTTACGGTGCCGTAAAGCTCCGAAGAATCGAACGCTGGCTCGAAAGCCAGGGTATCGCGCGCGGCGACGCGCATGTCCGCGCCTATTCGGACCATGTCTCCGACGCGCCGATGCTCGAATGGGCGGACGAGGCGTTCGCGGTCAACGCGCACGGGCCGCTGCGCGCGCTCGCCGGCGCGCGCGGCTGGCCGCTGCTCGACTGGAGATAATCCAGATCAGCTTCGTTGTGCCTCCCGCAACCCGTTGGAGAGGCCCGATGACCAAGACGCTCGCCGAGCTCGCCGAGATGATGAAGGACGTGGATTTCGCGATGCTCTCGACCGTGACCGAGGGCGGCGCGATCGCCGCGCGGCCGATGAGCAACAATCGCGAAGTCGAATATGACGGCGACAATTTCTTCTTCGCCTGCGAGGACACCCGCCTCGCCGCCGACTTGAAGGCCAATCCGCAAGTCGGGCTCGCCTTCCACGGCAAGGCCGGGCTGCTCGGGATGAAGCCCGTCTTCGTCCATATCGAGGGCCGCGCCGAGCTGATCAGGGACAAGGCCCAATTCAAGGAGCATTGGACCAGCGGGCTCGACATGTGGTTCAAAGAGGGCGTCGACACCCCCGGCCTCGTGCTGATCAAGGTCCACGGCACGCGCGCGCATTATTGGGACGGCGAGGACCAGGGCGATATCGTCCTCGACGGCGTCGCCGCCTAGAGCAGCGCATCCACGGCGTGGATCGCCACGCCGACGAGCCCGCCGACCAGCGTCCCGTTGACCCGGATATATTGCAGGTCGCGCCCGACGGCATTCTCCAGCCGCCCGGTGACGGTGCGCGCGTCCCACCCGCGGATCGTGTCGGAGACCAGCCGGACGATGCCGTCGCCATAGTCCGACGCGGCGCCCACCGTCGCGCGGCGTGCGAAGCGGTTGATCGTATCGGCCAGCCGCCGGTCGTCCTGCAGCGTCGCGCCGAACTGGTTGAGCGCCTCGCCCAGCCGTCCGCCCAGCACGCGCTGCGGATCGCGTGCGGCGCGGAGCAAGGCGGCGCGGCTCGCTTCCCACAGCCCGTCGATCCAGCGCTGGAGCGCCTGGTTCTCGAGCATCTCCATCTTGAACGCCTCGACCTTCTCGCGCAGCGCGGGCTTGTGCTGGAGGTCGTGCGCGAGCCGCTCGAGCCCTTCCTCGGCCTTGGCGCGCAAGGGGTGGTCGGGATCGTCGGCCATCTCGCCGATCAATTTCTCGAGCCCCTCGATGATCTTGTTGGCGAGCGTCTCGTCGAGCCCGGTCCAGCGCATCAGCCCTCCGGCGCGCGCGTGGACCATCTCGCGGATCATCTGCTCGTTGGCGGCGAGCACCCTGGCCGCCCAGCGGATCATCCCGTCGAGCAGCGGCAAGTGCCGGCCGTTGGCGATCGCCGCGCCCAATGCCTGGCCGAACAGCGGCGCCACGTCGACCGCGCGCAGCCGCGCCGCGATCGCGCCCTTGGCCATCCCGCCCAGCCGCTCCTGATCGAGCGATTCGAGGAAATCGGCCGCCAGCCGCGCCGCGCCGCTGCCGATCCGGCCGTTGGCGCGCGCCGGGTTGGTCAGCCAGCGCCCGAC
>JAEWCK010000207.1 GCA_023390675.1 Pseudomonadota bacterium | reverse complement strand
CGACAAGAGCTTCGCCAAGATGGAGCCCGAGGATTTTCGCTTCGTCGTCGACGTCCACCTCAACGGCTCGGCGAACTGCACCAAGGCGGTGTGGGAGACGATGCGCGAGCAGGCCTATGGCCGCATCCTGATGACCGCTTCCTCGACCGGGCTCTACGGCAATTTCGGCCAGGCGAATTACGGCGCGGCCAAGCTGGGGCTCGCCGGGCTCGCCAAGACGCTCCATCTCGAAGGCGCGAAATACGGGATCAAGGTCAACACGATCGCCCCGGTGGCGGGCACGCGAATGACCGAGGACATCTTCCCCGAGCAGGCCTACAAGGCCTTCGCGCCCGAGAATGTCGCCCCTGCCGCGCTGTTTCTCGTCTCCGAGGACGCGCCGACCAACATGATTCTCGGCGCGGGCGCAGGCGTGGTCCACGCCGCCTATGTCACGATGACGCCGGGCGCGAAGCTGCGCGAGCCGACGCCCGAGAGCGTCGCCGCGCAATGGGCCGAGATCATCGACCGGACCGGCGAGACCATCCCCAATTCCGGCGCCGAGCAATCGATGATGATCATGGCGAAGCTGCAGGGCTGATTGCCCGGAATCGAACAGCGTATTGCTACGCTAATACACCTGTGGTAAATCTCCGCCAACAGGAGGAGGATTGCCATGTATAGCGAAAGCGACCTGGCCAATGCCGTGGAGGCGGGCGTGCTCTCGCCCGAAGCGGCGGCGGCGTTCCGCAACCACATTGCCGCGAGCCGATTGGCCCCCGCGGTGGACGAGGAGCATTTCAAGCTCCTCACCGGCTTCAACGACATTTTCGTCGCGATCGCCGCGGCGCTGATCCTCGTCGCGGTCGGCTGGATCGGCGCCTATATCGGCCAGCATCTGGCGGGCCAGGATTTCGGCGGACCGCGCGTCGCGGGCACCGCGGCGGCGTGCGGGGCCTTCGCCGTAGCGATCACGAGCTGGCTGCTCGCTGAATATTTCACCCGCCGTCGCCGCATGGCGCTGCCCAGCATCCTGCTGATGTTCGGCTTCGTCGGCGGGATCGGCGTCGGGCTCTCCGGCGTCCTCGCGGCGAACGGGCCCTGGATCGAGGAGACGCTGCACCTCACCACCAACGCCGCGCGCCAGCAGGTGGCGGGTAGCCTGTTCGCGGGCGTCGGGTTGATCACCGCGATCGCAGCCTGGGTGCATTGGCAGCGCTTCATGGTGCCGATCACGGTGGCCGCGGGCGCGATGGCGGTGGTCGGCATTGCGATCTCGCTTATCGTCGGCTTCCTGCCCGAAGCGCGCGACTGGATGAACGTGATGCTGCTCGTCGCTGGCGTGGTGATGTTCGTCTTCGCGATGCGCTGGGACATGAGCGATCTCGAGCGCCGCACGCGCCGCTCGGACGTCGCCTTCTGGCTCCACCTCGCCGCCGCGCCGCTGATCGCACATCCGATCTTCCGCATGCTCGGCGTGCTCGAGGGCGATGCCAGCATGGGCATCGCCGCGGTGGTGATCGCGCTCTACGTGGTCTTCGCGGTCGTGGCCTTGGCGGTCGATCGTCGCGCGCTGCTCGTGTCGAGCCTCGTCTATGTCCTCTGGGCGATGTACGCGCTGTTCCAGCACAGCGGCGCGGTCGAGCTCGCCGCCGCGCTCACCGCGCTGGTGATCGGCTCGGCGCTGCTCACGCTCTCGGCCTTCTGGCAGCCGATGCGCCGCGGCGTGGTCGGCCTGCTCGGCGGGTTCGAGAACCGGTTGCCGCCGACCCAGCAGCCCGCGCTCGCCTGAACTCGGTTTCGAGGGCCCGGCCCCCAGCCCGCCCTCATTGCCTGGCCCCTTCCGCCCTCGCGGAAGGGGCCCTTTTCTTTGCCGGCGTTTTTCCCCAGAGTCCGGCCACGAGCGCAACCTCCGGAGGCGATACGAGCAGAATGGCGTCGGGAAGCTTCCGCTTCGATTGTTTCCTCCTCGATCCCGGCGACCGCCAGCTCCGGCGCGACGACGTGCCGGTCGACCTCAACGCGCGCTATCTCGACGCACTGGTGCTGCTCGTCCGCGAGCAGGGCAAGCTGGTGTCGAAGGACCGCTTCCTCGACGAAGTCTGGCGCGGCGTCCCCGTCACCGACGAGGCGCTGACCCAGTGCATCAAGACGCTGCGCCGCCAACTCGGCGACGACGCCTCGGCGCCGCGCTTCATCGAGACCGTGCCCAAGCACGGCTATCGTTTCATCGCAGCGGTGGAGGGCGCGGCGGAAGCTTCGCCCGCCCATGCCGCTGACCCTGCCCCACGGGCGCAACCGCAAGCCTATGACTGGCGCCAGGCGCTGCTGCTCGGCGGCGCGGGGACGCTCGGCGCAGGGATGGCGGGGATGATCGGCGGGCTGGTCTATGGCTTCGTCGGCGCCGCGCAACCGCTCCAGCCCGGCATGGGCGCGGCTTCGGTGCTCGTCGTGCTGCTCTGCCTCACCATCCTCGTCGCCTTGCTCGGCGGCGCGGGCGTCGCGTTCGGGATCGCCGCGGCGGGCTTCGCGCCCAACCGGCTATGGATGATCGCCGGAGGCGCCGGGGGCGGGCTGATTGTCGGCGCGCTGGTCAAGCTGATCGGGCTCGACGCCTTCAACCTGCTCTTCGGCCGCTCGCCCGGCAACGTCACCGGCGCGGCGGAGGGCCTCCTGCTCGGCATGGCAGTCGGGTTCGGCGTCTGGCTCGGCAGTCGCAACGCCTGGCGGATGCCGCTACGCCGCAGCGTCGCCCCGGCGGCCG
>JAEWCK010000189.1 GCA_023390675.1 Pseudomonadota bacterium | reverse complement strand
GCTCCCAGAGGTCGCGGCTGATCGCGCCGGGGCCTACCAACTCCTCGCGTCGCGCGGCGTCCTTCTCGGCATTGGCGGCGACCGCGGCGGCGGCGGCGACGCGCGCGCGGGCCTGGGCGATATCCTGCGCGCGGTTGCCGTTGCGCAGCTTGGCGAGCTGCGCCTCGGCCTGCTGGAGCTGCGCATCGGCCTGGCCGATGCGGCTGTCGAGCGTCGCCGTATCGAGGCTGGCGAGCAATTGCCCGGCCTTGACCCTCTGCCCCTCCTCGACGCCGATCGCGGCGATCCGGCCGTTGACGCGGAAGGCCATCTCGACCTCGCGGATGTCGACATTGCCCTGCAGCTTCAGCTGGCTGTCGGCAGAACCTGCAAACATGCCGAAGCCGTGGGTGAGCAAGGCGGCGAGCGCCACGCCCGCGGCGACGGCGACGATCACGATGATGCGGCGGTTCATCCGGTCTTCTCCGAGAGGATGCAGAGCGCGTTGGCGCGCAGACGATTGCGGAGCAGCGTGCCCGAGGCTTCGTCGAGGCGATCGACGCCCAGCACGCGAGTGACGGTGGCGCGGCCGGCGCGAAGGATCATCGCCTGACCGAAGAGCAGGATCGAAGTCGCGCGGACCTCCGCGTCGGGCAAATCGGGACGCGCGGTCGCGACGAGCTCGATGAACATGCCGCTCACCGGCGCCATCACGCCCTTGTAGAGCCGCTCGAACGCCTCGGTCGGCTCCTGCTGCTCGCGCATGATGAAGCGCGCCCATGCTTCGGATTGCGGGTGCAGCATCATCAGCGCGAAGCTGTCGAGCGCGGTCAGGATCGCCTCGACCGCCGCCTCACGCGAGGCGAGCCCGGCCTCGCGCGCACTGGCGACCACCGGACCCTGCACCTGTGCGATGCATTGGGCGATATGCTCGGCCGCGGCGAGGTACAGCCCCTCCTTGCCGCCGAAATGATAAGTGATCGACGACATCGCCGTGCCAGAGGCGCGCGCAATCTCGCGCGTGCTCGCGCCTTCGAACCCCTGCCGTCCGAACTGATCGATCGCCGCGTCGAGGAGCCGAGTCGAGACCATGCGCGGCTATTGTTCGTTCGATCGAACAAAAGCAAATGCGAATTCTGCATAGGTGATTGAACTTGCGGCTATGACGCGTCATGCTGCCGCCCGGGAGCGGGGCACATGAATCTGAGACACATCGAGATTTTCCACGCCGTTTACGTCAACGGCTCGGTGAGCGGCGCGGCGCGTTCCTTGAACGTATCGCAGCCTTCGGTCTCCAAGATGCTGCGGCATGCCGAGAGCCTGCTCGGCTTCCAGCTGTTCCACCGCACCAATGGCCGCCTCGTGCCTACCGAGGACGCGCACACATTGTTCACCGAAGTGAGCGAGATCCAGGACCGCGTCTATGCGCTGCGCGAGGCGGGGCGCAATCTGAAGCGCGGCGCCGGGCAGATGCTGCGCATCTCGGCGCTGCCCAGCCTTGCGCTTTCGGCGCTTCCCACCGCGGTCGCGCAGTTCATGCGCAATCACGAGGGCGTGCGTTTCGACTTGCAGACCGTCCATCACGACGATTTGCTGCGCAAGCTCTACGAGCGCGAGACCGATGTCGCGATCGCCTACGAAGTGCCGCCCGCCGCCCCGATCGGGCATCGCTGGCTGGGTGAAGGCGAGCTGATGGTGCTCTATCGCGAAGAGGACATGCCGGACGCGCCGCCGCGGATCACGCTCGACCAATTGAAGGGGCGGCGCTTCATCAGCCTCGCCAATAGCGGGCCGATCGGCCAGCTGTTCAGCCAGGAGCTCGCGCGGCTCGAGCTCGACCTCGACGAAGTTATCTCGGCGCGCACCTTCTACATCGCGACCGCGCTGGTCGCGCAGGGCGTGGGGATGACGGTGGTCGACAGCTTCACCGCGCAGGCGTCGCTGATGCCCGGACTGGCGATGCGGCCATTGAAGCCGCAGCTGACCTTCGACGTCCACGCGATGTTCCTGCTCAACCGGCCGCCGACCGCGCTTGCCACCGATTTCCTCAAGACCATCGCCAAGGTGATCGACACCCCCTAGGCCTCGGCCATAACGGCTGGCTATGCCGAGCGGCGCACTCGCTATGCGCGGGGCCAAAGCGGCTTCGATAGCGTTATCAGATAATGATACCGTCGCCTTTCCTGCTCTATCTGGGGCACAGCACCGACTTCGCGGGGATCAAGACCTCGCGCGGTCTCGCGCAATTCCGTCCCGACGATTGCGTCGGCGAGTTCCGCCATGACGATTGCACGCTGACCCTGGGTCTGCCGCGCATGACGATCGAGGAGGGCGCCGCCGCGGGGGCACGTACGATCGTGCTCGGCATCGCCAATTCGGGAGGCACGCTGGGTGGCGATCTGGTCCGCGATTCGAAGGCGGCGCTCAATGCCGGAATGAACGTGGCGGCGGGGCTGCACCAGCGGCTCAACGAAGTGCCCGAGCTTTCCGCGCTGGCCAAGGAAAAGGGCCTTCAGCTCTTCGACGTGCGCGAGCCGCCGAAGGACCTGCCCGTCGGCAACGGCTATCCGCGTGCCGGGCACCGGTTGCTCACCGTCGGCACCGATTGCTCGGTCGGCAAGATGTATGCGACGCTGGCGCTGACCCAGGCGCTCAAGGACCGCGGCATCCCCGCCGATTTCCGCGCGACCGGCCAGACCGGCATCCTCGTCGCAGGAGGCGGAATCCCGATCGACGCAGTGGTCGCCGACTTCATCTCGGGCGGGATCGAAGTGCTCGCGCCCGCGCGCCACGACGATGGCTGGGACCTGATCGAAGGTCAGGGCTCGCTCTTCCATCCGAGCTTCGCCGGCGTCTCGACCGGGCTGCTCCACGGCGCCCAGCCCGAGGCGATCGTGCTGTGTCATGACCCGAGCCGCAGCGCGATGCGCGGCATTCCGGGGCGTGCGCTTCCCGATCTCAAGGAATGCCTCGAGGCCAATCTCCAGGTCGCGCGGCTGACCAGCCCGGACGTGCGTGCGGTGGGCGTCTGCCTCAATACCTCGCGCCTGTCGGCCGAGGATGCGCGCGATCTGTGCGCAGTCACCGAGGCCGCGCTCGGCCTTCCCTGTACCGATCCGATCGCGTTCGGCGTGGACGCGATCATCGACGAGTTGCTATGTACCGTACCTTCACAGCCCAGCACGATCGCTTCCTATTGAACCGCCCCTTCCGCATTTCGCGGGGGGTCAAGACCGCAGCCGATGTCGTCACCGTAACCCTGTCGCAGGATGGTGCGACCGGGCGCGGCGAGGGCGTGCCCTATGCGCGCTATGACGAGAGCGTCGAGAGCGCGCTTGAGGCTATCGAGGCGGTGCGGCCCGCGATCGAGGCGGGGGCGGGACGCGACGAGCTGCTGACGCTGCTTCCCGCGGGCGCGGCGCGCAACGCAATCGACTGCGCATTGTGGGATCTCGAGGCGCGGCTGGCGGGGACAAACGTTGCCGCGATGATCGGCGCGCCCGAACCCGAGACGCTGGCGAGCGCGCTCACCGTGGTGATCGACAGCCCGATCGCGATGCAATGCGCGGCGCACCGGATTGCCGATGCGCCGCTGATCAAGGTCAAGGTGGATGCGCGGCTGCCCGACGCACAGATGCGCGCGGCGCGCGCGGGAGCTCCCAAGGCCCGGATGATCGTCGATCCCAATGAGAGCTGGGACCAGCGCATGGTGGAGGCGATGCAGCCCTTGCTCGCCGAGCTGAAGGTCGATTTGCTCGAGCAGCCCGTACCCGCGGGCGCCGACGCATGGCTCGAAGGGTTCACGCCGCGCGTGCCGATCTGCGCCGATGAATCGGTGCACACCGCCGCCGACCTCGACACGGTCGCGCGGCGCTACCAGGTGGTCAACGTCAAGCTCGACAAGTCGGGCGGGCTTACGGAGGGTCTCGCGCTCGCCAATGCCGCGCGGGCGCGCGGGCTGGGGCTGATGACGGGGTGCATGGTCAGCTCGTCGCTGTCGATCGCCCCGGCGCTCCACGTCGCGCGGATGTCCGATTTCGTCGATCTCGACGGACCCGTGTGGCTTGCCGAGGACCGGCCCGGAGGCGTACGCGACGAAGGCGGGATGCTCGAACCGCCACAAACGGGATTTTGGGGGACGCTATGAAAGCTGCGCTGCTGCTCGGGATTGCCGCTCTGGCCCTCGGCGCAGCGCCGCCTCCCCCCGCCAAGGAACTCTTGCGCGTCGATTTGCTGATCCGCGGCGGGACGATCTATACCGGCAGCGACGCGCCCTTCATTGGCGATGTCGCGATCATGGGCGATCATATCGTCTCGGTGAGTCGCCACGCGAACGTGCGCGCCACGCGCGTGATCGACGCCAAGGGCATGATCGTCGCGCCAGGCTTCATCGACCCACACACGCATATGGGCGGCGACCTCGCCTCCGCAGATCCGAAGAAGCGGCTGATCCCGGCCTTTCTGATGCAGGGCGTGACCACTGCGTTCATCGGCAATGACGGTGGCGGGAGCCCCGATGTCGCCAGGGTGCTGGGCCGCGCCAAGGCGAAGCCGGTGGGGATCAACTATGCCGCCTATGTCGGCTTTGGCGCGGTGCGCGAGGCGGTGATCGGCGAGGCCGACCGCGCGCCGACCTTCGACGAATTGCAGCGCGAGAAAGCGCTCGTGGCGGACGCGATGTGCCAGGGCGCGCTGGGACTCTCGACGGGGCTGTTCTACGCGCCGCAAAGCTTCGCGAAGACCGAGGAAGTGATCGAGCTCGCCAAAGAGGCGGGCAAGCGCGGCGGCACCTATGACAGCCATATCCGCGACGAGAGCAGCTATACGGTGGGCCTGGCGGCCGCGATCGACGAGGCGATCCGGATCGGACGCGAGGGCGGGCTGCCGAGCCATATCAGCCACATCAAGGCGCTGGGCGTCGACGTGTGGGGGCAATCGACGGCGATCATCGCAAAGGTCGAGGCCGCGCGCGCGGCGGGGCAGAACGTTACCGCCGATCAATATCCGTGGGAGGCTTCGGGGACGAGCCTCGTCGCCTCGCTTATCCCGATCTGGGCGCAGGATGGCGGGCGGCCGGCTTTGCTCAAGCGCTTCGACGACGCCAGCCTCACAAAGAAGATGCGCGACGGGATCACCGAGAACCTCCGCAAGCGCGGCGGGGCGGAGAAGCTGCTGATCGTCGAGGGCAAATACAGGAATCAGACGCTCGCCGCGGTGGCGAGTGCGCTCAAGCTCGATGCAGTGGATGCCGCGATCGCCGTGATCCGCATCGCCGATCCGGGAGTGGTGTCGTTCAACCAGACCGAGGAAGACATCTCGGCCTTCATGCGAATGCCGTGGGTGATGACCGGGTCCGACGCGTCGGGCGGCCATCCGCGCGTCTATGGCACGTTCGCGCGGAAATATGACAAATATGCCAGGACCGAACACGTCATCACGGTGCGCGAATTCATCGAGCGGAGCTCGGCGCTGACCGCGGACACGTTCGGGCTGGAAGGGCGCGGGCATCTGCGCGCCGGGGCCTTCGCGGACGTGGTGGTGTTCGATCCCCGGACTTATGCCAGCCGGGCGACCTATCAGGCGCCGACCTTGCTCGCGGCGGGGGTGCGCACGGTGCTGGTCAATGGTGTGGTCGCGGTCGACAATGGCAGGATGACCGGCCGCGCCGGGGGACGCGCGCTGCCGCATAAGCCGACACCGGGGACGTGTAGTTGAAGATTTGCGCTCCTGCGAAAGCAGGAGCCCAGGGCGGCAAACGAACCGCCCGTGAGTCTGGGCTCCTGCTTTCGCAGGAGCACGGGAAAGGAGAGGGCGGGGAATGAAGGGCTGGTTCGCAATCGCGCTGTGGAAGCGCGTGCTGCTCGGGCTGGTGCTCGGCGTCGCGCTGGCGCTGCTCTGGCCGGCGGGCGCGCCGTACGTCCAATTCATGGGCGATCTGTTCGTCCGCGCGATCCGGATGCTCGTCGCGCCGATCGTGCTGGTGACGATCGCCTCGGGGATCACCACGCTCGCCGATCCGAAGCGGCTGGGGAGCCTGGGCGGACGGACCATCGGGCTGTTCGCGGTGACCACGGCGATCGCGGTTTCGGTAGGGATGCTCGTCGCGACGATCGTCCAGCCGGGGGTCGGTGCCCCGCTCGGCACCGCGGCGCCGCACGCGCTGGGGCCGGCGGTGACGCCCTATGACCAGCTGATCGGTATCATCCCGACCAACATCTTCGATGCTTTGGTCAAAGGGGACATGCTCGCGCTCATCTTCGTCTCGATCCTTGTCGGCTGCGGAACGGTGGTGGCGGGCGAGCCGGGCAAGCCCTTCGCGGCATTGCTGCAGTCGATCTCGGCGGTGCTGCTGCGCGTCGTCGGACTCGTGATGGAGGCGACGCCGTTCGGCGTGTTCGCGCTGATCGCCAATGCCGTCGCGGCGAATGGCGCGGCGGTGTTCGTCAATGTCGGCTGGCTGGCGCTCGCGGTGGTGCTCGGCTCGCTGATCCAGATGCTGGTGGTGCACAGCCTGATCCTGCGCTTCGTCGCGAAGCTGCCGATCCTGCCCTTCTTCCGCGGGATCATCGACGCGCTGGTCGTCGCCTTCTCGACGGCCTCGAGCGGCGCGACGCTCCCGGTGGCGATGCGCGTGTCGGAGCGCAATCTGGGCATCGGCAGGCCGGTCTTCTCGACCGTGCTGCCCTTGGGCGCGAGCATCGGCAAGGACGGGACGGCGATGTATGTCGGGCTGCTCAGCATGTTCGCGCTGCAGGCGTTCGGCACGCCGCTGAGCCCGCAGGTCTATGGCATGGTGCTGTTCACCGGCGCGCTTGCCGCGTTCGGGACCGCGCCGGTGCCCTCGGCGTCATTGTTCATGCTCGCCGCGGTGCTGAGCTCGGTGGGGATCAGCCCCGAGCAGACTGCGCTCGTCGTCGGCTTCGTGCTGCCGTTCGACCGGCTGCTCGACATGACGCGGACGGTGCCTTCGGCCAGCGCCAACCTGACGGTGGCGACGACGGTCGGGCGCTGGGAAGGCGAGCTGGACGAGGAAGTCTATCGCTCCGCGGACGACAGCTGAACTTCTTTTCCGGACACCCACACCCGCCGGACATTGTAGAGATCGAGGAAACGCTCGTCGGGCTTGCCGGCGACCAGCGCCAGATCGGCGTGCGCGCCCTTGCGGATCACGCCTTCGTCCTTGCGGCCCATGATCCTCGCGCTCGTCCGCGTGCCAGCTTCCAGCGTCTCGGCGGGGGTGAAGCCTAGCTGCGAGAGCCAGCGCATTTCACGCAGAGCGCCGAAGCCGGGATAGACGCCCTCGATACCGGTGTCGGTGCCGACGCCGATGGGGATGCCGGCTTTCTTCAGGATGCGGATATTCTCGCGCATCAGGTCCCAGCGCTTCGAGTCATAGGGCTCGACGGTCTCGCCCGCGGCCATGCGCTTCTCCTCGCGTGCCCGGTCCTCAGGGGCGAGCATCGCAAGCTCCTCGGGGGCGAGCTGGCGTGAGGGTAGCGGCTCATAGGTCGCGAGCGTCGCGACATAGGCCATGCGATGCTTCTTCATCAGCCGGATCAGCTCATCGTCGACGAGCGCGTCGCCCACGCCGTGCGCGAGCGCATCGACGCCCGCGCGCGCGGCGAGCTTGGCGCCGGCGAGCGTCACCGTGTGCGTCATCACCTTGATTCCGGCGCGGTGCGCGTCCTCGACGATGGCCGCGAGCGTGGGCAAGTCCATGCTCGGCTTGTCGGGGCGTTTGGGATCGTCGTAGCGCCAGCCGTCGGCGAATACCTTGATCATGTCGGGCTTGAAGGCGAGCGCCTGCGCCATTGCGGCGTGCGCCTCGGCGGGGGTAGTGACCTGGTACGTGATCGAATTGGTGAACTTGCTCTCGGTGCCGTGGCCGCCCGGCACGCCGAGGCGGATCGCGAGCGTCAGATGCGGCGTATCGGCCCGCATCGCGCGGATGCTCGCGAGCATCGGGCCCGAGACCGAGAATTCGTTGATGCTCGTCACCCCGGCGCGGAGATAGGGCGCGTAGAATTTTGCCAGCGAGGTGGCGTCGGCAAAGGCCTCGGTCTCGGTATGGATGTGGAGATCGTGCAGGCCCGGGATCAGCGTGAACCCGCTCGCATCGACCATTTGGGTACCCGCGGGGACGCGCAGCTTCTTGCCGACCCGGGCGATCCGGTCGCCCTCGATCAGCACATCGCGTACCCTGGCGTGCTTGCCGCTCCCGTCGAACACGCGCGCGCCATGGATCAGGGTCTGCGCGCTCGCAGTCCCGCTCGAAAGCAGCGCCGCTGCCACCATCAGCCACCTCATTTCAGATGCTCGTCGAAGAACGCGAGAGTCGCGCGATAGGCAGCGAGCCAATCGGCATAGCGGAAGAAATCGTGCCGTTCATTGGGGAATACCAGCTCCTCGTGCGGAATGCGCCGCGCCGCCAGCTCGCGGACGAGCAGCAGCGACTGGCCGAAATCGACGTTGCTGTCGTCGTCGCCATGAATGAGCAGCACCGGCGAGCGCCACTTGTCGATCGATCCCATCGGCGAGCTGCTCCACTGGAGCTGGTGCGCGGCTGCCTGTTGATCGGGCGAGAGATTGTTCTCGACCGGGCGGACCATGGCGTGGACGCCATGAAAATCGACGCCCGCAGCGAACAGATCGCTGTTCCGCGCGAGCGCCAGCGCGGTCAGATATCCGCCCCAGCTCCCGCCCCAGATGCCGATCTTCTTCGGATCGACGTCCTTCTGGGCAGCTAGCCACTTTCCGCCGGCGAGCACGTCGCGATATTCCGACGCGCCCTCGCGCGCGATCTCCGGCGCGTCGCGGAACGCCCGGCCGTAGCCCGTGCCGCTCCGGTAATTGACCGAGAGCACGGTATAGCCCTTGGCCGCGAGCACCTGATTGAGCGTGTAGGCGTTCGAATAATAATAGCTCGGATGGTAGCCGAGCAGCATCTGCCGGCGCGGGCCGCCATGGACGTAGATCAGCGCGGGATGCCGACCCTTGCCTCGGCCACGGAAAAGCTGGCCGTGGACCAGCGTGCCATCCTCGGCGGTGAAGGTGACCCCCTCCGGTGCGATCGCGCCTTCGAGCTTAGGCGCAGCATGTAGCGGGATCGGCAGGTGGTCCACGAGCTCCGGGTGCGCGGGCGTGCTGGCGTCGCTCGCCATGATCGCGAGGCTCTTGCCGGCATAGGTGGGATAATTCTCGATCACGCCCGTCGTAGTGAGCGTCACTGCCTTGCCTGTTGCGAGCTTGCGCCACCACAGGCGGCGCGTATCGGTGCCGTCGGTGCTGGCAGTGTAGGTCAGGGCTTTGCCGTCGCGATCGAGCACGTAGGTCTCGACTTCGAACTTGCCGGGCGTGAGCTCGCGCGGCTCGCCGCCTTTGGCCGCATCGATGGCATAGGCGTGCAGCCAGCCGGTTTTCTCCCAGGGAAAGATCAACTCGCCGTTCGCGCTCCAATAAAGATTGCGCTGGCGCGTTCCGGCATAGCGCCCGCCTTCGCCTTGCGGCGCGGACCACAGGGTGCGCGTCTCACCGGTTGCAACATCCGCGACGCGGATCGACCAATAGGGGCCGGCATCCGGGGCGGCACCCGAAGGCGGATCGAGATAGCGTATGAAGGCGACCTGCCTGCCGTCGGGTGAGAAGGCCGGTTCGATGGCGTAATCGAGGCCGGGATCGAGATAGGTCAGCTTCGGCTGCGCCACATCGAGCAGGGCGACGAAGGCGTGATCGTCGCGATTGTCGACGAAAAGCAGCCTGGCGCCGTCGGGCGACCATTGCAGCCGCGTGACCTGCCCCGCGACCGTAGCGATCCTTTGCGGCTTGTCGCCCGCCCAGACCCAGATCTCGCCGCGCCGTGTAAAAGCGAGGCGCTTGCCGTCGGGCGAGAATATGGGCGAATGGCCGTCGCCGATCGCCTCGTCGCGGCCCACCAGATAAATGCGCTGCAACGGCGCCGCGACCGCCGTTCCAGTGTTGGGCAGCCGTCCGTCGGGGAATTCCTCGTCGCCGCCGCGCACATAAGCGAGCTGCTGCCCGTCGGGGCTGAGTGCGAGGTCGTACAGCATCACGCCATCGTCTTCGGCGAAGCCCGTCACTTGCCGCGCGGGCTTGCCTGTTTCCGCGGTCCAGATGTTGCGTACGCCGGCCTGGTTCTCCACCCAGGCGAAGCGCCCGGCGTCGCGCGCGCCCACCAGCTCGCTCGCGGTGGGCAGCGCCAGCGCCTTCGCGATGTCATCGGTCTGTGCGAGGGCGGGAGAGGCGAATGCCAGCCCCGCGACGAGAAGAAACCGCCATGCCATGCGGGGCAGCTTGGATGCGCCGTGTTGCCGCGGCAATGCCGCCATGCCGCGCGGCTATGTCCCAAGCCATCTTCTGAATGATCGCGGCTTTGCCTTGCGCCCAAGCCCCGTTACGCTCGCGGCATGAGACAGCTCCTTCTCGCCGCATTGCTGGCCGCTGCGCCAGCCTCCGCCCAGACGCTCCAGCAGCAGGTCGAGGCCAAGCTTGGCGAGGCCGCGACCGGTACGCGCTTCGGGCTGGTCGTGACCGACGAGCAGGGCAACGAGATCGTCGCAATCAATCCCGACGGGCGCTTCATCCCGGCCTCGAACACCAAGATGTTCACCACTGCCGCGGCGTTCCGCAACCTGCCCGGGCTCAACGACCCCGATACGACCGGCGGCGCGTCGGTGCGGCTCGAGGGCAAGGACGTGGTGCTCGAAGGCCATGGCGATGCCCGCATGTCGAGCGCCGACGATTGCCAGACCGATTGCCTTGCCGCGCTCGCCGATGCGGTGGCTGCGAAGACGAAGCATGTCCGCGACGTTATCGGCGACGATACGATCTTCCCCAAGCAGCGCTGGAGCCCGGGGATGAGCTGGAACAACATCCCGACCAGCTCGGGAACCGGCATCTCGGGGCTGACGCTCGACGACAACGAGCTCGCGATCACTGTAACGCCGGGCAAGGCGGGTGAGGCGCCGAAGACCGACCTCCAGCCCTATTTCACCGTGGATAACCGGGCGAGGACGGTGCCGGGCGATGCCAACCACATCAGCTACGATCGCGATCCCAACGGCCGGGTGCTATACCTGACCGGCGACATCGGCGCGGATGCGAAGCCGCGGACCTACAAGCTCGGGATCGACGATCCGGCTGACTATGCCGCGTGGCGGCTCAAGACTCTGCTCGAGTCGCGCGGGGTCAAGGTGAAGGGGCAGGTCCGCACGCGGCACCGGCTCACGATGCCCGAGGACGATCCCGCGAGCGGGGGCGAAGTCGTCGTGCGCACCAACGATGCGCCCCCGCCGCTCGCGCGGCTGACGCCGCCGCCGCTCGCCGAGGATCTGAAGCACATCAACAAGGTGAGCCAGAACCTCCACGCCGAGCTGGCGCTGCGCCGCGTCGCGCTGATCAAGGGCACCGGATCGATCGGCTACGGTACCGCCGCGATCGAGGCGATGCTGACCGAGGCGGGGGTACCGCGCACGGCCTACGACTTTTCGGATGGCTCGGGAATGTCGAGCTACAACCGCGTCGCGCCGCGCGGCGTCGTCAAGTTCCTGCGCTGGACCCAGACCCAGCCCTGGGGCGCGCAGTGGCGCGACACGCTGCCGACGGCGGGGAGCGAAGGCACGCTGGGCCGGCGCTTCAGGAGCGGCCCGCTCGAGGGCAAGCTCTGGGCGAAGACGGGGACGCTCAACGCGACCAATGCGCTCTCGGGCTTCATGCAGGCCGCGAGCGGCAAGACGCTGATCTTCTCGATGCACGCCAACGACGTGCCGCAGGATGCCGGGGCGACGAAGTTCATGGACGCTGCGCTCGAGATCGTGGCGGCGGCGAATTGATCAAAGCCGTCACCCCGGCGAAAGCCGGCGTCTCGTGCGGCAAGCGGATCGCGCCATCGCATGAGAACCCGGCTTTCGCCGGGATGACGGTTACTTGTTCTTTTCGGCCCAATCCTCCGCCGCCTTCAGCACCCGCAGCACATTCCCGCTCCAGATCTTCTCGATATCGGCGTCCTTGAACCCCTCGCGCCGCAACCGCGCGGTGATCTTCGGCAGCGCAGTGATGTCCTCCATCCCGCGCACGCCGCCGCCGCCGTCCCAGTCGGCGCCGATGCCGACATGGTCGACGCCCATCACCGCAATCGCGTGAAGCAGGCTCTTCATGAACAGCTCGAAGTCCGCGCCCTGATAGGGATTGGTGGCGTCGGCGACGGCCTTGTCGGCGATCAGCTTCTTCTGCTCGGCGGCGGACAGCACCCACCAATCGTCCTGCCGCGCCGAGATCTTGTTGCGCGCCTCGTCGTGATCGCCCTCGACCAGATAGACGCTGTTGATCTGGAGCACGCCGCCGGCCTTGGCGAGCCTCCGCATCCGCTCGTCGTCGAGATTGCGCGGGTGGTTGAAGATCGCCTTGGGCCCAGAATGCGAGGCGATGATCGGCGTCTTCGAAAGCGCAAGCGCCTGATCGAACACGTCGTCCGAGGCGTGGCTGACGTCGATCACCATGCCGAGCCGGTTCATCTCGGCGATCCACTGCTTTCCGAGCGGGCTGAACCCATGCCACAGCGGCTTGTCGGTCGCGCTGTCGGCGAACTGGTTGTTGCGGAAATGGACCGGGCCGGCGAGGCGGACGCCGAGGCTGTAGTAATAGCTGAGCAGGCCGAGATCCTCACCGAGCGGATAGCTGTTCTCGATCGACTGGAAGACGATGCGTTTGCCGGTCCTGGCGATCCGGTAGGCATCTTCGGGCGTGGTCGCGAATTCCATCGTGTCGGGATTCGCCGCGACGACGCGCTGGATCCACATCGCGCGGACCAAAGCGGCGTTGCGCGCCTTGGCGAAGCCCGCGGGCGTCAGCGGGCCCTGCGGCGTGTAGATGACGAAGAAGCCGCCATCCAATCCGCCGGCCTGCATGCGGGGCAGATCGACCTGGCTCTTGTCGAAGTCGCGGTCGTGCCAGCGGGCGAAGTCCCAGCCGGGGTGCTCGAACAGCTCGGGCGTGTCGAGATGCGTGTCGAGGACGAGCATCTGCTCGTGTGAGAGGCGGTCGGCGGGGGAAGGGGTATCGTCGGGCGCACCATAAGCGAGCGCAAGGGCGAGGAGCGAGATCATAGGGCCTCCCAGGCTTGGATGACGGCATCCCCCGTTGCGGGACGCAGCGTGAAGATGCCGCTGTCGAAATGGCGGGTGGGATGGACGCGGTTGGTGAGCAAGGTCCAGGCGAGCCCGCGGTCGAAATCGATCCACAGCCCGGTGCCGGTGAAGCCGGTATGGCCGATCGTCTCGTCGGAGCAGGCCTGCCCGCCGGACCAGCCGTCGAACTTGCGCTCCCACCCGCAGGTGCGGTGCGAATATTGCGGCGTGCGGATCGCCTCGAGCATCGCCGACGAGAAAGCCCCCGTCAGCACGCCTTCAGCAAAATCGAGCACGCCCGGCACCGTGCCGAACAGCCCGGCATGGCCGGTCTGCCCGCCCATCGCCGCGCAATTCTCGTCATGGACTTCGCCCTTGAGCACCCGGTCGCGCCACATGCAGCGCTCGGTGGCGACGGCGGGGCCGGGGGGCGGGCCGTAGCTCAGGCCCTCGCCGAGCGGCCATTCGCCGAGCGGCTTGCCGGTCACGCGTTCGATCGCGATCCCGAGCAGGATGAAGTTGATGTCCGAATAGACCGGCTCGGGAATGTGCTTCCATTCGCGCTGGAGCACAAAGGCGCGCAGCCGCTGCGGATCGTCGCCATAAGTGTAGATCGGCTCGACCGCGGGGAAGAGGGTGCGGTGGGCGAGGCAGTCGCGTAAAGTGAGGGTGCGCTCGTAGGCGCCCGCCACATCATATTGCCTGAGGTCGGGGATCGCAGTGGTGAGCGGCGCGTCGAGGTCGATCGCGCCGGCGTCGGCGAGGCGGAGGATCATCGTCGTGGTGGCGATGACCTTGGAGACCGAGGCGAGGTCGAACCAATGGTCGAGCGTCAGTTCCTCGCGCTCGGGGATCAGCGCGGCCATACCGGCATGTATTGTCCAGCGCCGTCCGTCGGCCGCGACCACGCCCAATGTCGCGCCGGGGATGCGGCCGGACGCTACAGCTTCGGCAGCGGGGACGAAGGCGGACTCGATCATGCCGTTGCCGGTTCGGGGGCATCATCCGGCCGCGGCTTCGCGCGGACGATGAAGGGCAGGAAGACGAGCACCGCGACGCTCATCGTGCCGGCCATGATGAAGAAGCCGTCATAGCCGATCGCCTTCTGGAACACGCCCGACAGTCCCGCGAGCAGCCGCGGGATGAGGAAGGCAAGGCCCGAGAACAGCGCATATTGCGCGGCGGCGTAGCGCGGGTTCACCAGCAGCGAGAGATAGACGACGAACACCGCGCCTTCGAAGCCATGGCCGAACTGGTCGAGCGCCATCGCCATGTAGAGATCGAGGTCGCCGCTGGTGACATGCAGCCCGAACAGCGAGAAGAGCACGGGCCCGCCTGGCCCTTGATAAGCGAGCCACGCGAAGATCCAGTTGGAGATGGCCGACATCACCGCGCCGATCACCAGCGCCCATCCCATCGGCGCCTTGGCGGCGAGCAACCCGCCCAGCGTCACGCCAATCATGCCTGATACGAGTGCGACCCAGAAATCGGCGGCGCTGATCTGCACGAGGCCGTAGCCGAGCTGGTTGAACAACGGGTGCGACAGCGTGTTCGCCATCACGTCGCCGGTGCGATAGACCGAGACGAACAGCAGGATCGGGATGATCACCAGCCCGTAGCGCCATGCCACATCGACATAGGGGCCGACCGCGGCCGAGCGGCGGAGCGGCGCGTTCCAGGGCAGGTTCTTGAGGCGCGGCACCGCGGCGCCGAGCAGGACGAAGGGCAGCAGCGCGATGCCGAACACCCAATAGCTGACCACATTGGGATTGCCGATCCCGACCGAGCCGATCGCGGAGAGCAGCACCCAGCCCACCGCCGCCACCGCGACGATGCTCGCCGCGACTCCCGCCACGCTTGCGACCAGCCCGGTCACCAGCGCGACGAGCCGCCCGCCACCGCTCCCGCCCTCGGACCGCATCGCGGCAAGGACGAGGAAAGGGAGGAAGGCGAGCACCGCGATCGCCAGATAGGCCACGGTCCAGTCGGCCTTGGCGGCGACATAGATCGCGCCGCCGCTCGCGATCACCATCGAGCCGCGATAGCCCCATTGGTTGGCCGCGACGAGCGGGCCCTGCTCGCCGGCATTGGGTGCGAGCGCGACGCGCCATCCGTCCGCCGCGATCTCGAGCGTGCTGGTCCAGAAGCAGAGCAGAAAGGCGAAGAGCGCGGTGAGTTGGAGGTTGGTATCCGAGGCGGTGAAGGCCATGCCGACGGTGGATACGAAGATGCCGAGCTGCGCGAACATGATCCAGCCGCGCGGGCGCCCCCAGAAGCGGCCGAAGCCGGGCACGTCGTATTTCTCGAGCAGCGGCGCCCACAGGAACTTGAAGGTGGGCAGCAGCGATACCCAGGCGAAATAGCCGACGGTGACGATGTCGACGCCGTGCCGCGCGAGGCGGAGGAACAGCACGGCGTTGAACATGTAGAAGGGCAGGCCCGCCGCAAAGCCGAGCAGCAGATAGAGGCCGAGACGCCCCGCACCGGGACGGACCGCGGGCGGCGGAGCGTCGGAAATGGCCTCAGCCACGCGGCACCGAACGACAAAATGGCGACATTTCCGGCTCCCCGAGCATGTTTGCCCCACGCTCGGCCCCACGCACGGATCAGTCAACCGCGCCAGTGTTGCCCCGGCGACACGCTTTCCCGCCCAAATGCAGCGAACGATGCCGCAACGCTATGGCTTGGCGAACAGAAACTATGGCGCGACGCAACAATCTTGGTACCTAATACCCTTCTGCCGCGCGGGAATTGCGGAATTAAGGGGGTTCAGGGAAATGATCGGATCGGGATCGTTCAAGAAGATTCTCGTTTCGGGCACGGCGTTCGCCGCGCTCGCAAGCGCCATGCCGGCCTGGGCGCAGGTCGATACCCAGTCGGGCACGCAGGAGGCTGCCACGCAAACTGGCGCCGTGCCGACCACCGATGCCGACGAGGGCAGCGGTCAGGATCAGGGCAACGAGATCATCGTCACGGGTTCGCGCCTGAAGCAGGACCCGAACAATTCGGCGCTGCCGCTCCAGATCGTCACGCCGCAGGAGATGCAGCGTAACGGCATCTCGAGCCCCGAGCAGCTGATCATGTTCCTCTCGACCAACGGCTCGGGCGCGGACAACCTCGCTTCGAACGCCGACGTCACGTCGGGCGCGCAACGCGGCACCAACGGCCTTTCGGCCGCCAACCTGCGCGGCCAGGGCTCGGCCGCGACGCTGGTGCTCCTCAATGGCCGCCGCGTCGCCGCGCACGGCCTCACCGGCTCGGCGGTCGACGTCAACCAGATCCCGTTCGCCGCGATCGAACGCGTCGAGGTCCTCAAGGACGGCGCTTCGGCCATCTACGGCACCGACGCGGTCGGCGGCGTGATCAACTTCATAACCAAGAAGGATTTCCAGGGCGTCTCGCTCGCGGGCTTCACCGACATCACCGAAGAGGGCGACGCCCCGATCTATCGCCTGTCGGGCACCATCGGCGCGGGCGACCTCGACAAGGACGGCTTCAACGTGATGGCCGCCGTGTCGAAGAGCTGGAACGGCGTGCTCTATGGCCGCGACCGCGACTTCGTGAACGGCAACCAGCCCAATCGCGGCCTTTCGATCGACACGCGCGGCACGCAGTTCGCGACTGCATTCCCGATCAACCCGACCGCGGCGGGCGTGGGCATCACCCAGACCGGCACGCTGCTTGGCGGCACTTCGGGCGCCACGCTGCTCCCGGGGCTCGTCTATCCGGGCACCACGACGCGCGCGGACGGCGGCATCAACCCGCTGAATCTGCCGGGCGGCGCGGGCTGCACCACCTTCGACGGTGGCATGCCCTATGACTATCAGCTCTGGTCGGTGCCCGGCGCACGCTACGCCTGCGCCTATGACACGGGCCGCGCGGCGGTGCTCCAGCAGCCGCTCGAGACCTTCACTTATTATGGTCGCGGCACGGCCAGGTTCGGCGATCACGAAATCTACGCCGAAGTCACGGGATCGAAGGCCGATTCGGCCAAGCGCTTCTCGGAAAACCAGTATTCGGCAAACAATTCGACGATGCCGATCGCGTATCCGCTCAATGCGCTGACGGCGTCGACCTACAATCAGGTCTACAACCAGATCGCAGCGGTGTTCCCGGCGATCGCGGCCAACTACGGCAAGCCGATCACCTTCCGCTATCGCTGCATCGATTGCGGCCGCCGCGAATATGTGACCGACACCCGCACCTTCCGTGCCGCCCTGGGCGCCGAGGGACCGCTCGGCGCCGGCTTCGATTACCGCGTCGGTGCGTCCTATGCGCGCAGCGAATCCTCGTCGACACCCGGCACGGGCTATCACTAT
>JAEWCK010000148.1 GCA_023390675.1 Pseudomonadota bacterium | reverse complement strand
ACCAGTTGAACATGGTTCCGTCTTCGAGGCGGTTCACGGGGAGGTATGCGCGTTTGTATTCGTGTGTGGCGGCGAGGGTTTCGTCGATGTCGACGCCGAGGCCGGGCGTGTCGCCGGGGTGCATGAGGCCCTGGCTGAAGGTGTAGGCGTGGGGGAACACGGCGTCGGTCTCGGCGGTGTGGCGCATATATTCCTGGATGCCGAAATTGGGCACCGACAGCCCGAAATGGAGCGCGGCGGCCATGCACACGGGCGACAGATCGGTGGCGCCGTGGCAGCCGGTGCGGACCTGGTAGAGATCGGCGAGCGCGGCGATACGGCGCAGATGCGTGATCCCGCCGGCATGGACGACGGTTGCGCGAACATAGTCGATCAGCTGCTCCTCGATCAGCTGCTTCGCATCCCAGACCGAATTGAAGATCTCGCCCACGGCCAAGGGCGTGGTGGTGTGCTGGCGAATGAGGCGGAACCCTGCCTGGTTCTCGGCAGGCGTCGCATCCTCGAGCCAGAACAGCCGGTAGGGCTCGAGGTCCTTGCCGAGCCGCCCCGCCTCGATCGGGGTCAGCCGGTGGTGGACGTCGTGGAGCAAATGGATGTCGTCGCCGAGCGCCGTGCGCGCCTTGTCGAACAGCTCGGGCACCATGCGCATGTATCTGGACGTCGACCAGCAGGCTTCCTCAGGCAGCGAGCCCTTGGCGGGCTCGTAGTAGAAGCGCTCGCCCGAGACGCCATAGGTCGCCTTCAGCCCCGGCACGCCCGATTGCAGCCGCACTGCCTTGTAGCCTTGCTCGAGATATTCGTGCGCGCGCTCGATCGTCTCGGCGATATCACTGCCATTGGCATGGCCGTAGACCATGCACCCCTCGCGCGCCGCGCCGCCCAGCAGCTGGTAGACCGGCAGCCCCGCAAGCTTGCCCTTGATGTCCCACAAGGCCATGTCGACCGCCGCGATCGCCGTCATCGTCACCGGGCCGCGGCGCCAGTACGCGCCCTTGTAGAGATACTGCCAGATGTCCTCGATCGCATGCGCGTCGCGCCCGATCAGCGTCGGGATCACGTGATCGCTCAAGTAGCTCGCCACCGCCAGCTCGCGCCCGTTCAAGGTCGCATCGCCGACGCCGTGCACCCCCTCGTCCGTCTCGATCTTCAGCGTCACGAAATTCCGGCCAGGACTCGTCACGATGACCTTGGCGGACTTGATCCTGCTCACTCCGGAATCCCCTAGATTCTCATATTGTGAACATACCATACAATAGATGGCACACTGTGGTCAAGCCAATTCTGCCAAATACCTGACAGCGCAGTCAGTTGGTCAGGCCAATGCTCAGCAGGCGAGGCGGCGCTCGGTGGGGGTGTGCGGCTGGGTGCAGGGATGCGTGGGATAGGCTTCGAGATCGAGTTCGGTCGCCTCGCGCACCACTTCGACGCGGTCGCCGGCGTCGCGCATCTCGTAGAGCTTGCCGAGCGCGAGCGTGAAGGGCCGGTGGAGCACCATCATCAGCCGCCCGTCGAATGCGCGGAACAGCATGCCGTGCCCGCTGTCGCGCCGCACCAGCGGGCCCAATTGCTCCCACGGTCCCTCGACGCTTCCCGATTTCGAGCGCGCGAGCCCCTGGACATAGCCGCGCTCGCCGAAGCTCGACCACAGCATCAGCAGCGTGCCGGTGGAAGTGCGGAAAAGCTCGGGGCCATCGGTGACGTAGACGGTGTCCCCCTCGGGCTGGACCTGCCCCGCGACCCACGACGCTTCGTTGGCGTGGAACAGCACGCGCGGCGGCCCCGCGGCGGCGAGGCTTTCGTCGAGCGGCAGCGCCTCGATCGTGCCGGTGCCGGTCTGGAGCCATTCGTGCGAATAGACGAGCCACGGCCGGCCCGCGGCATCGACATGGAGCGTGCCGTCGAGCGTCATCAGATCCCTGGGCGCGATCGGCTCGCCATCGCGCACGACGCGATATGGTCCCTCGACCTTGTCGGCGACCGCGAGGATCGTGCCCCGGCGGTAATTCCTGTGTGCGCCGGTGGCGCGCAGCGCTGCGCCTTCGTCGTGGAAAGTGGTGAAGAGATACCACTTGTCCTTCCACCGATGCACTTCAGGCGCCCATGACCCGGCCGTGGCCCAGATCCCGTCGGGCAGCGTGAAGACGACGCGCGGGCGGGTCCAGTGCTCCAGGTCCTTGCTCGCATAGGCCATCGTGCCGAGCCGCCGCTCGCCGGTCATCGCGGCCTGGTTGCGCGTGAAGAGATAATAGGTCTGCGAGGCTTCGTCCGCGACGATAAACGGATCGTGGAGCATCATCTGCGGAAGCAGCAGCGGCGCCTCGGCGTCCTGCGCCGCGGCAGGAACGGCGAAGGCGAGGGCCGCAAGGCACGACAGCAGCAGGCGGATCATGCGGCGGCCCTCACCCTCCCTAGAATGTCGTGCGCCCGCCCGACGTGTCGAAGGTCGAAGCCGTAGTGAAGCTGCACTCCTCGCTCGCCATGAACAGGATCATCGCAGCGCTTTCCTCGGCCTCGCCGAGCCGCCCCATCGGGATCTTGGAGCGCATGTAATCGACCTGGCTCTGCGGGAGCTGGGCGAGGATCGGGCTCTCGAAGGTGGCAGGCGTGAGCGCATTGGCGATCACGCCCTTGCCCGCGAGCTCCTTGCCGAGCGACTTGGTCAGGCCGATCACCGCCGCCTTCGACGCCGAATAGGCGCTCGCATTGGGATTGCCCTCCTTGCCGGCGA
>JAEWCK010000136.1 GCA_023390675.1 Pseudomonadota bacterium | reverse complement strand
TCTCGAGATAGGGGTTCCTGACCGAGAACGAGCCCGACAGCGTCTTGTGCGTGTAGATGTTCGCCGGGATCGGCTCGATGCACGCGCTGGTGCCGCCGCAGATGATGCTGATCGACGCAGTCGGCGCGATCGCCATCTTGCAGCTGAAGCGCTCCATCACGCCCATCTCGGCAGCGTCGGGGCAGGGCCCGCGCTCGACCGCGAGCTGCATCGACGCCTGATCGACCGCGGCGCGGATATGCTTGAAGATGCGCATGTTGAGCGACTTGGCCATCGCGCCTTCGAAGGGCAGCCCGCGCGCCTGGAGGAAGGAGTGGAAGCCCATCACGCCGAGGCCCACCGAGCGCTCGCGCGCGGCCGAATAGGCGGCCTTCTCCATGCCGGGCTCGGCCCGGTCGATATAGTCCTGCAACACGTTGTCGAGGAAGCGCATCACGTCCTCGACGAAGGTCTTGTCGTCCTTCCACTGGTCCCAGGTCTCGAGGTTGAGCGAGGACAGGCAGCAGACCGCGGTACGCTCGTTGCCGAGATGGTCCTTGCCGGTGGGCAGCGTGATCTCGGAGCAGAGATTCGAGGTCGAGACCTTGAGACCCAGCTCGCGGTGATGCTTCGGCATGTTCGAGTTCACGTGATCGGCGAACACGATGTACGGCTCGCCGGTCGCGAGACGGGTCTCGACCAACTTCTGGAAGAGCGCGCGCGCATCGACCTTGCCGCGCTCCGAGCCGTCCTTGGGACTCCTCAGCGTCCATTCCTCGCCACTGCGCACGGCTTCCATGAACGCGTCCGGGATGAGCACGCCGTGGTGGAGGTTCAATGCCTTGCGGTTGAAGTCGCCCGAGGGTTTGCGGATCTCGAGGAACTCCTCGATCTCGGGGTGCGAGATGTCGAGATAGCAGGCCGCCGAGCCGCGGCGGAGCGAGCCTTGGGAGATGGCGAGCGTGAGCGAATCCATCACCCGGACGAACGGAATGATGCCCGAAGTCTTGCCGTTGAGGCCGACCGGCTCGCCGATGCCGCGGACATTGCCCCAATAGGTGCCGATGCCGCCGCCGCGCGAGGCGAGCCAGACATTCTCGTTCCAGGTGTCGACGATGCCGTTGAGGCTGTCGGGCACCGAATTGAGGAAGCACGAGATGGGAAGGCCGCGCCCGGTGCCGCCGTTCGAGAGGACCGGCGTGGCGGGCATGAACCACAGCTTCGAGATGTAATCGTAGATGCGCTGGGCGTGCGCCTGATCGTCGGCATAGGCCGAGGCGACGCGGACGAAGAGATCCTGATAGGATTCGCCGGGCAGCAGATAGCGGTCGTTCAGCGTCTCCTTGCCGAACTCGGTGAGCAGCGCGTCGCGCGAATGATCGACCTCAACGTCGAACGCGCGCGGCGCGACGGCCTTCGAATCATTCTTCTTGCGCGCCTTCGCCGCCGCCTTGGGCGCAGCACCGTCGGTGGCCGCCTTGGCGGCGGCAGGAGCTTCGGCGACGGTCTCGTTCACGCTGCTGTCCGTGTCCCTGAATTCCATGACTCTCACCCCTACTGACCCTACGACGCGCCTCCCGCGGGAGGCTTGCTGTCCGACTCGGGGCGAAGGCCGATCCTACCATCGGCGCGGCTTCGTGCGAAAGAACAAAAGGTGTCCATGCGCCGAAACCTGGGCACAAGTTCGCCCGCTCCGCATATGGGTATGCGGTGCCGAGTCCACCAGTGCTTGAGCCTGCCCCTCAGTGCAACCACAACAGATTGTGCCAAACCGATTCCGGACACAAGACGGTAAATGACTCTTCGAAGACTCGGTTCGTCGCTAAAATGAGTCGTTTCGTGGCGCGCCCGATGCCGGTGCAGTGCAGCGACGCGTGGACTTTCCTAGGGTTCTCGAAAGGCAAGAGAACGAAGCGCGAACCGAAATTTTTTGGCGTGGACGATGTGTCCACATGATTTCGGATCTGTGGATCGTTTCCCGACGGCCGGGCATGTCGGGTACCGGCGAACCCGAGGCGCGCGTTGACTTGAGAGCCGGGCGGCCTAGCGTGCGGGCGACATTCGAATTCGGGGGCTCGCATGTGGCATTGGCTTATCGGAACGGCGCTGGCGATCGTGGCGGCGTCGCCCGCAGCGGCGCAGCAGGTGAAGGTCGAGGAGCAGTCGATCGACGCGCTCGACGCCGCGATGGCGCGGGGCGACGCCACGAGCGAAAGCATCACGCTCGGCTATCTTGCGCGGATCGAGGCGATCGACCGCAAGGGGCCCGGGCTGCGCAGCGTGATCGCGGTGAGCCCCGACGCGATCGACCAGGCGCGGGCGAGCGACAAGAGGCGCCAGGCGAAGAAGCTGCTCGGGCCGCTCGACGGGATTCCGGTGCTGATCAAGGATAATATCGAGACGAAGGAGCTGCCGACCACGGCGGGGAGCCTGGCGCTCAAGGACAATTGGACCAAGCGCGACGCGCCCTTGGTGGCGCTGCTGCGCGCGCAGGGCGCGGTGATCCTCGGCAAGACCAACTTGTCCGAATGGGCGAACATCCGCTCGAACAATTCGATGAGCGGGTGGAGCGCGGTCGGCGGGCTGGTGCGCAACCCTTACGCGCTCGACCGCTCGTCATGTGGCTCGTCGAGCGGATCGGGCGCGGCGGTGGCGGCGAGTCTCGCGGCGGTGGCGGTGGGCACCGAGACCGACGGATCGGTGGTGTGCCCTTCGTCGATGAACGGGCTGGCGGGGCTCAAGCCGACGCTCGGCATGGTGAGCCGCACCCATGTCGTGCCGATCAGCCACAGCCAGGATACGCCGGGGCCGATGGGGCGCTCGGTCAAGGACGTCGCGATCCTGTTCTCGGCGATGGTCGGCAGCGATCCTGCCGATCCGGCGACCGCCAAGGCGGACGGGCAGCGCAAGGACTTCGCCGCCGGGCTTTCGCCGGACGCGCTCAAGGGGATGCGCGTCGGCTATTGGAAGCCCGACATGGCCGACGATCTCGCGGCGCGCTTCGATCAGGCGCTGCAGGAGCTGCGCTCGGCCGGGGCGACGCTCGTCGAGGTCAAGGTGCCCGAAATGAAGGGGATCGGCGAGGCGGAGAGCCTGGTGCTCTATACCGAGCTCAAGGCCGATCTCGCCGCCTATCTCGCCACCACCCCCGACACGGTGAAGACGCGGACTCTCGCCGATGTGATCCGCTTCGACGCCGAGAACCAGATCGCCGAGATGCCCTTCTTCGGGCAAGAGACCTTCCTCAAGGCCGAAAAGACCAAGGGGCTCGACGATCCCGAATACAAGGCGGCGCGGGCCAAGTCGCTGCGGCTGGCCGGCGCCGAGGGGATCGGCGCAATGCTCAAGGCGGGTAACGTCCAGATCCTCGTCACCCCGACCTATGGCACGCCGTGGCTGAGCGACCCGGCGCATGGCGACCAGTTCGCCGGCCCGTCGGCGAGCGAGCTGCCGGCGATCTCGGGCTATCCGCATTTGACCGTGCCGATGGGCCTGGTGAACGGGTTGCCCGCGGGACTGTCTTTCATCGGGCCGGAATGGTCGGACGGGCTGCTGCTGAGCGCCGGCTATGCCTATGAGCAGGCGACCAAGGCGCGGGTGGCGCCGCGCTACAAGCCGACGATCGACGCCGATCTGGGGCCGCGGCGGTTGTAAGGTCGTACTCCTGCTTTCGCAGGAGCTCTAGCCCGCTCTATCGAAAGCGACGCGCCAGTCTTGCCTGCCAGAGGAGGATCAGCGGCACCACGCCGAGCTCGATGGCGAGCGCGGCCTGGTGCTCCCATGCCGGCGCGCCCTCGGCGAGCAGCGAGACGAGGCGCATGAAGCCGCCGGTGATCGGCAGCACGGCGACGAAGCGGAGGCGCGCGCCGTTCCGCTCGATGTTCGGCACGCAGGTGAGGAAGAGCAGCACCATCGCGAGGAGCAGGCCGGAGAGGTAATGGAAATGGCTGTCGAGCGTGACTCCGGTCGCGGTGCGGTCGAACGCCTCGGGGCCGCGGACGATGCCGAGCAGCGCGCCCGCGAGCGGGACGAGCAGGACGAGCAGCATCACGGCCTGAAGCAGGCGCTTCTCCGCGCCCGGGCTCATTTGCCGTCGAGCTCGAGCAGTTCCTCGCGGACATGGATCGCTTTCAGCGACATCCGCACTTCGAACAGGAAATAGATCAGCCCCGCCATCAGCAGCAGCATCGAGACGACGAATATCGCCGCGACCGCCCAGCCCGCGTGGAAATTGGTGAGCCGCGAGACGAACATCACCGCGACGACGCAGCAGATCGCCAGCGCGCTCGCGGTGCACAGGAAGATCGCGTTGTTGATGACGGCGATGCGCTTGTCGATGATCCGCAGCTCCCAGACGTGGCGGTCGTGCTCGGGGCCGGTCGAGCGCGGGTGGAGCTGCTCGATGTTGCGCGCACGATCGACGATGCGCGCGAGCCGGCCGACCATGACGTTGAGGAACGCGCCGATGCCCGCGAGCAGGAAGACGGGCGCGATCGCCGCCTGGATCGTCTCGGAGACGGTGGAGAGATAGGGGCCTTCCATGCGTAGTCGCTTATGACGAGGCGGAAACGAGGAGGGAAGCCATGACGATGACGATCGCGAGCGACGATGCGGCCGGCGTGATCGAGTTCACGGTCGATGGCGAAGTGACGGGCGGGGAGTTCGACGGGGCTGTCGAGGCGATGGAAGCGGCGATCGCGCGGCACGGCAAGTTCTCGGCTGTGGGTGTGATCCGTGACTTTGCGGGCATGGAGCTCGCGGCGTGGTGGAAGGACATCCGTTGGGGTGCCGGGCACCTGAGCAAGGTCGGGCGCGTCGCGGTGGTCACCGATATCGGCTGGATTGCGGCCGCGACCAAAGGTGCGGGCTGGATGACGCCCGCGGAATATCGCGTGTTCCCGCTCGCCGATCTCGAGGCGGCGCGCGCCTGGGCGCGAGGGCTGCCGGCCGGCTGACGCTCATCACGGCTTGGTAACGGGTGCCGGGCTATGACCCGCCTCCATGTCGAAGCCGATGCCGCTCGAGGAATTCACGCGCCTGCCGCCCGCGCTCGCCGCCGATTGCGTCGACGGGCTGGCGGGGGCGATCGACGCCGTGGCGGCGGGCGCGGCGGCTTCGCACCGCTTCCTGCGCTCCGGGTGGTTCGACGCCGCGCTCAAGGCCTATGGCGGCGCGGCGCGGACGCTGACCGTCACGCGCGAAGGCGAAGCGGCGGCGGCGCTGCCGATCGTCGCGACGGGGCCGGCATGGCTCCGGCTCGTCTCGGTGCCGGGATGCTATTGGCCGTTCCGCAGCTTTCCGGTGCGCGAGGATGCGGGAGTCGAAGTGGCCGAGACGCTGCTCGCCCGGCTGGCGCGCGAGGCGCGGGCGTTGCGGGTGGGGCCGGTCTATGACGGCGATCCGGGGCTCGAGCTGCTCAAGCAGGCGGCGCTGGCCAAGGGGTGGGCGGTGCTCGACCGCTTCGTAGCGGACAGCTTCCTGCTCGACATGGGGGCGCTGCGCGACGAGGGGACCTGGCCGCGCAATTCGACGCTCAGGAAGAATCGCTTCCATGAAAAGCATCTGGGCGAGCATGGCGCGCTCGACTGGTCGTTCGTCCGCGGCGGGGATTGGGACGAGGCGGCGTTCGATGCGCTTGCCGAAGTCGAGGAGAGGAGCTGGATCGCGGCGCGGACCGACGGATCGGACGCCAAGTTCACGCGTACCGGACACGGCGCTTTCTGGCGCGCGGCTTCGGCCGATCCCATGGTCGCGGGGATGATGTGGGCAGCGTTGCTGCGCGTCGACGGCAAGCCCGCGGCTTTCTCGTTCGATCTCAATGCCGGGACGCTCAAATATGCCATTGCGAACAGCTACGATCCAGCGTTCCGGAAGCATTCGCCGGGCAAATTGCTCTACTATCGCAACCTAGTCCGCGCGATCGAGGACGGGATGACGACGGTCGACTGGGGCGCAGGCGACAGCGGCTACAAGCAGGTGATCGGCGCGGCGAAGGGCCCGGCAATCCGCGACTGGCTGTTCGTGCGGCCCGGGCTGCCGGCGGCTGCGGCGAAGCTGCTGCGCGGCGCATGGCGGCGCAGCGGGCACCGCGAGACGGGAACCGAAGCGCCCGCGCCGACTTCATCTCCGCGTGAGGATAGCGACCTATAACGTCAACGGCGTCAACGGACGCCTGCCGGTGCTGTTGCGCTGGCTCGAGGAAACCGCGCCCGATGTGGTGTGCCTGCAGGAACTGAAGGCGCCGCAGGAGAAATTCCCCGAAAAGGCGATCCGCGATGCCGGCTATGGCGCGATCTGGCACGGGCAGAAGAGCTGGAACGGCGTCGCGATCCTCGCGCGCGGCTGCGATCCGCTCGAGACGCATCGCGGCCTGCCCGGCGATCCCGACGACGGGCAGAGCCGCTATATCGAGGCAGCGGTGAACGGCGTGCTCGTGGGTGGGCTCTATCTGCCCAACGGCAATCCCAGGCCCGGACCCAAGTTCGACTACAAGCTCGAATGGATGGAGCGGCTGATCCTGCGCGCGGCCGGGCTGGTGGCGCTCGACGAGCCGGTGGTGCTCGCGGGCGACTTCAACGTGATGCCGACCGATCTCGACGTCTACAAGCCCGAGCGCTGGCTGGACGACGCGTTGTTCGCGCCAGAGGCGCGTGCGGCATGGTTCCGGCTGGTCGAGCAGGGCTGGACCGATGCGCTGCGCGAGCTGCATCCGGGCGAAACGATCTATACCTTCTGGGATTATTTCCGGAACGCCTATGTGCGCAACGCCGGGCTCAGGATCGATCACTTGCTGCTCAATGCGCCGGCTGCGAAGCGCCTGAGGGAAGCGCAGGTCGACAGCTTCGTGCGGGGATGGGAGAAGACCAGCGACCACGCGCCGGTGTGGATCGAGCTTGGGGACGACTGAGGGGATCGGATGGGCGACTGGAGCTGGCTCGAGGGCGAGTGGCGCGTGCGTCATCGCAAGCTGCGCGCGCGTTTCAGCGGCTGCGAGCAATGGGACGAATTCGACGGGACGTGCGCCAGCCGCCTGGTGCTCGGCGGCGCGGGCAATGTCGATGACAACTGGATCGGCGAACCGGGCGGCGCCTATCGCGCGCTTGCGTTGCGCGCCTTCGACGCTGCGAGCGGCGACTGGTCGATCTGGTGGCTCGACGAGCGCTTCCCGACGACCTTGGGCGTGCCGGTGAAAGGACGCTTCGAAGGCGGCGTGGGCCGATTCGCGGCCGAGGATCGATGGGGCGGCAAACCAATCCTGGTGCGTTTCGTGTGGAGCGGCATCACGCCGAGCGCGGCGCGCTGGGAGCAAAGCTTCTCGCCCGATCGCGGCGCAAGCTGGGAATCGAACTGGGTGATGGACTTCGCGCGCGGCTAGGCGCGCAGGTAGCGGAAATACCAGACTTCGTGGCCTTGGCGGCGCGCCTTCCGCTCGTAGCGCGTCTCGGGCCAGTCGGCGGGGCGCGTGAGGAAATCCTGCGCGGTCTCCGCCTGCCATGCGAAGTCGCGGCGCTGGTTCATCACCATCATCGCCCAGCGGCAATAGGTCGGATCGTCGGTGCCGAGGCGGAACTCGCTGCCGGGCCTGAGCTTCGCCGCGATCAGGTCGAGCGGGCCATGATTGACCATACGCCGCTTGGCGTGGCGCGCCTTGGGCCAGGGATCGGGGTGGAGCAGATAGAGGCGCGACAGGCTGGCATCGGGGAGCCGTTCGAGCACGTCGAGCGCGTCGCCCATATGGAGGCGGACGTTCGACAGCCCGTCGTCGCGGATGTGGAGGAGCGCGCCGACCACGCCGTTGAGGAAGGGCTCGCAGCCGATGAAGCCATGATCCGGGCGCATCGCCGCCTGGCCCGCGAGATGTTCTCCCGCGCCGAAGCCGATTTCCAATTCGAGCGGGCGATCGTCGCCGAACAGTGCGCGCGCATCGAGCGGGCCGGTTTCGGGAACACTGACCTGCGGGAGCATCTCCTCGACCAGCGCAGCCTGGCCGGCGCGCAGCTTGTGGCCCTTGGCGCGGCCGTAGAGGCGGCGGATGGAAGCGGGATCGTTCATACGCGTCCGCCCCTAGCGCAGGCCGTTCGAACCTTCCACCGCGGCAAGGGTTGTGCGTGCATGGCGAAGAAAAAGAAGCTCAAGGCGCCCAAGGGCGCGAAGCGCGCGGGACCGATCGAACGCACCGACGCAGCGCTGGGCGCGGCGGCGGCCCGCTACCGCAAGACGCCGGTGGTGCGCGCGCTCCACGCGATCGGACAGGTCGCAGATCAGCCGCCGCTGATCATCGGCAGCGTCGCGACGATCGCGGCGGGCGCAGTGCTGCGCCGGCCCCGGCTGCTGCGCGCGGGAACACGGATGCTGGCGAGCGAGCTGGTGGCGACCGCCGCCAAGGGGCTGGTCAAGCATCATGTCGCGCGGACGCGACCGGGGACGATGCTCAGGGACGGGCGCTATGCGCTGCAAAAGGACAAGGACGGCGACAAGGACCGAGGGCCGTGGAACAGTTTCCCCTCGGGCCACACCGCGGGCGCAGTCGCGGTCGGGCGGGCGCTCGTCCGCGAATATCCCGCGGCAGCGCCGCTGGTGGCGGGCGGCGTGGCGCTGATCGCGCTGATCCAGCCCTTCACCGGCGCGCACTTCCCGAGCGACGTGGCGGCCGGCGGGGCAGTGGGTCTGGTGAGCGAAGCCGCAGTGGAGGGCATCGCGCAGGCCGCCGGAGCCTAGGCGACTCGCTCGAAGCGCAGCTGCCCCTTGTCCGGATCGGCGGCGAGGAGCCGGACCTGGACCGTATCGCCGGGCGCGACGCGGTGCGCGTCGACGCGCGCGACGACGGGCAGGTCGCGAAGCTGGATGCGCGCGCCGCGCTCGTCGATGTCGGTGACGATCGCGGGATAGATGCGGCCCTCGGCGCCGTGCAGCATCACCGCCTCTGCGAGATCGATCACGGCGCGCTCGACTTGTCCGGCGCGCGCGTCGGCCGCGGCCATCACCTTGGGAAGCCGCTCGAAGGCCTGCGTCACCATATCGGGCACCGCCTGGCCGTTGGCGATCGCGAGCGCGGCGCGGACGACGTAGCGGTCGGCGAGGCGGCGGAGCGGTGCGGTGGCCTGCGCATAGGTGGCGGCCATCGCGGCGTGCCACGGGCGCCCGCCCTCGCGATAGGGCGCGTAGGAGGCGCCGTCGCCCGCGCGGCGCACCGCGAGCATGAAGGCGGCGTTCGACGGGTCGGT
>JAEWCK010000023.1 GCA_023390675.1 Pseudomonadota bacterium | reverse complement strand
CCCCGGGTCCCCCCTCTCCCCCCGCCCCACCACGGACCCGGAAACGTCAGTGATCCCGAATCGCGTCGATCAATTCGTCCTTGTCCATCTTCGATCGGCCCTCGATGCCGATGTCCTTGGCTTCGTCGTAGAGCTGCTCCTTGGTGCGGTCCTCGAGATCGGTGCCGCGATGGTCGAGTGTACCGGCTTCCTTGGCATTGGCGATTCGCGCCGCCTTCTCCTTCGACGCGCCGTCGTCGCGGAGTTTCTCGTAGAGCTCGTCGTTCTTGATCTGGGGTCCGTGGTCCTTGCCGGGCATTGCAGGTCTCCTTTGCACCTGAAAAACCAACGGAAAGGCGCTCCGGTTCATTTCCTTGTGACAAACCCGCGACAAACCGTGCGGCAATGCCTATATGGCGCGCGAGAGTTCCCAACCCCTCGAGGGCTGATGCTTACCACGCACCCTTTCGATGACGACAAGCTGCACGAGGAGTGCGGCATTTTCGGCGTATCCGGCATGGAGGGCGCCGCTGCCGCGGTAGCACTCGGGCTGCATGCGCTCCAGCATCGCGGGCAGGAGGCCGCCGGCATTACCAGCTGGGACGGGCACCAGTTCCACACCCACCACGCGATGGGCCACGTCGCGGGCAATTTCGACCGCGACGAGGTGATCCGCGCGCTACAGGGCGGCACCGCCTGCGGGCACGTCCGCTACGCGACCACGGGCGAATCGGGGATCCGGAACGTCCAGCCGCTCTATGCCGAGCTGGCGAGCGGCGGCTTCGCGGTCGCGCATAACGGCAATATCTCGAACGCGATGCGGCTGCGGCGCGATCTCGTTCGCCGCGGCGCGATCTTCCAGTCGACTTCGGATACCGAGGTGATCATCCACCTCGTCGCGACTTCGCAATACCGTACCCTGCTCGATCGCTTCATCGATGCGCTCAAGCAGGTCGAGGGCGCTTATTCGCTTATCGTGATGACGCCCGAGGGGATGATCGCCTGCCGCGATCCGCTCGGCATCCGCCCGCTGGTGATGGGTAAGCTCGACGAATCGATCATCTTCGCCTCCGAGACTGTCGCGCTCGACGTCGTCGGCGCCGAATATGTCCGCGATGTCGAGCCCGGCGAACTGGTGATCGTGCGCGACGGCCAGACCGCCTCGCACAAGCCATTCGCCCCCCAGGCGCCCCGCCCCTGCATCTTCGAGTACGTCTACTTCGCCCGCCCCGATTCGATCAGCGACGAACGCTCGGTCTATTCGGTGCGCAAGGCGATCGGCGCGCAGCTTGCGATCGAGGCGCCGGTCGAGGCCGATCTCGTCGTCCCGGTGCCCGATTCAGGCGTGCCCGCGGCGCTCGGCTATGCTCAGCAGAGCGGCCTGCCCTTCGAGCTCGGCATCATCCGCTCGCACTATGTCGGGCGCACCTTCATTCAGCCCGGCGACAAGGTCCGTCACTTGGGCGTGAAGCTCAAGCACAACGCCAATCGCGAGCTGATCCAGGGCAAGCGGATCGTGCTGATCGACGATTCGATCGTGCGGGGCACCACCAGCCTCAAGATCGTCCAGATGATGCGCGAGGCAGGCGCAGCCGAAGTGCATATGCGCATCGCATCGCCGCCGACGCGGCATTCGTGCTTCTACGGCGTCGACACGCCCGAGCGCGCCAAGCTGCTCGCGGCCAAGATGGACGTGGGCGGAATGACCGATCACATCCATGCCGACAGCCTGGCCTTCGTCACCATCGACGGGCTCTACAAGGCGCTGGGCGAGGCGCGGCGCGCCGACATTCACCCCAAATATTGCGACGCCTGCTTCACCGGCGACTATCCCACCACGCTCACCGATCAGGACGAGCTCGCGCCTCCGCCCGACCAGTTCGCGCTGCTGGAAGAGCGGGTCGGCTGACCCCATCAGGATTTCCATGACCGACAAGCCATTTTCGGAGAAGGTCGCGCTCGTCACCGGCGCGAGCCGCGGCATCGGGGCCGCGACCGCCAGGGCGCTCGCCGCCGAGGGCGCGCACGTCGTGCTCACGGCGCGCACGGCGGGCGGGCTCGAGGAAGTCGAGGAAGCGATCTTCGCGGCGGGCGGCAGCGCGACGATCGCGCCGATGGACCTGACCGAGAACGAGAGCGTCTCGCGCCTCGCCGCGGCGATCGGCGAGCGCTGGCCCGCGCTCGACATGCTCGTGCTCAATGCCGCGACGCTCGGCAGCCTGAGCGCGACGCCCGCGATCGACTTCAAGGAATTCGCCAAGGTGCTGACGCTCAACGTCACGGCGCAGGCCGCCCTGCTCGCGGCGTTCGATCCGCTGCTGCGCCAGGCGCCGGCCGCGAAGGTGATCGGAATAAGCTCCAGCGTGGCGCGCACCCCTCGCGCCTATTGGGGCGTCTATGGCGCGTCCAAGGCGGCGTTCGAGAATGTGGTGCTGAGTTATGGCGAAGAAGTCCGCCACATCACCGGCATCCGCACCGCGATCGTCGATCCCGGCGCGACGCGGACGAAGATGCGCGCGCGCGCCTATCCGGGCGAGGACGCCGCGAGCGTCAAGCCGCCCGAAGTGGTGGCGGAACGAATCGCCGCGCTGATGGCCTCGGGATTCGAGACGGGGCATTACGAACGGGCCGCCTGATTCCCGCGCTCCTGCGAAAGCAGGAGCCTAGGGTTTCAAGCGACGGCCTATGTGGCTCTGGGCTCCTGCTTTCGCAAGAGCACTGCTCATCTCGCAGCCTCGAACAGCTTGTTGAGGAAAGCCGTCCGCTCCGCGCCATAAGCCGGGTCGCTCGCCTTGTCCGCCGCAGCCGAGACGACGATCACCACCTTCGACTTCGGATCGACCCGGATCGACTGGCCGAAGATGCCCTGCGCGCCATAGCGACCCTCGGGATAGGCCCACCATTGATAGCCATAGCCGTATCCTGGATGCCCGATATCGGCATGCGCGCGCGTCGATTCGGCGTACCAGTTCGCCGGCACCACGCCGTGCCCGCCCTCGAGCACGAACTGCCCCATCCGCGCATAATCGCGCAGGCTCACCGACAGGCAGCAGCCGCTCACCTCGTGCCCCGCCGGATCGACCATCCAGAAGGCGTCTTGCTCCATGCCATACGGCTTCCAGATCTTCTCGCTGAGATAGGTCGCGAGCGGCTTTTTCACCGCGCGCTGCACGACCACCCCGATCAGATTGGTCTCGCCGGTCTTGTAGACCCATTTGCTCCCTGGCGCCGACTCGCGCGGCAGCTTCTTCATGTAGAAGACGGTGGGATCCTCGCCCGCCGGCACCGGCTCGCTGAACATCCGCGCCACGTCCGAATTGGGATCGGTATAATCCTCGTTCCACTTGACCCCCGAGGTCATGGTGAGGAGCTGCTCGACGGTGACGCCGTCATAGCCGCTGCCGGCGAGCTCGGGGACGTATCTGGTGATCGGGTCCTGGACCGACTTGATGTACCCGTCCTCGATCGCCGCGCCGACCAGCGACGAGGTGAACGACTTGGCGACCGAGAAGCTCGTGTACCGGCCTTCCTTCGAATAGCCGCGTGCGTAGCGCTCGAGCACGATCCTGCCGTCCTTGAGCACGATCAGCCCGGCGACGTTCTGCCTGGCGATGAACGCGTCGAGATCGGCCTCGGGGATCGCCAGCGGCTTGCCCGCGGGCAGCGGATGCACCTTGCCGCCCGCCTTCACGACGTGGCCGGGGAAGATCTTCTCCATATGCGGGAAATTCTGGTCGCGCTGCGCCTGACTCCAGAACAGCACTTCGGCGCCCACCTTGCGCAGCCCCGCATTGTCGCCGGACTGGAGCGGCACGTCGGGCGAAGGGACCGCCTGCGCGAATGCGGGCGCGCTCGCTATCAGCGCCAGCGGCAGCAACCAGTTCCGCATTCAACTCTCCTTGATCAAAGTGACCTGTACGACATCGATCCCGCCGCCGCGGAATCCGCCTTCGCAATACATGAGATAATAGCGCCACAAGTCGATGAACTTGCGATCGAACTGCGCGGGCAGCGCGCCTTGCGCCGCGGTCGCATCGAAGCTCTCGCGCCATTGTCGCAGCGTCTCGGCATAGCTCGCCCCGAAATTGCGCTGGTCGCGCCACGCCAGCCCGTTTTCGGCCGCGATCGCGCGGAAGCGGCTCTCGGAGATGAGCAGCCCGCCGGGGAAGATGAAGCGCTGGATGAAGTCGACATTCGCCGCATACCCCTCGAACATCGCATCGTCGAAGGTGATGATCTGCAGCGCCGCCCGGCGTCCCGGCTTGAGCGCGCGGGCGATCGCCTCGAGATAAGCGGGCCAATATTCCTGCCCTACCGCCTCCGCCATCTCGATGCTGACCACCGCATCATAGCTGCCCTCGACGTCGCGATAATCGGTGAGCGTGAATTTGCCGCCCGGATTGCGCGCCTCGGCCCAGGCCTTCTGCTCGGTGGAGAGCGTAATGCCGCGGATGCGCCGTCCCTCCGCCAATGCGAGCTCGGCGAACGAGCCCCAGCCGCAGCCAATCTCGAGAATGGTCTCGCCCGCTTGTGTAGCCGTGCGATCGAGCATCGCGCGCAACTTGGCCGCCTGCGCCGCCTCGAGCGTCTCTCCGGGCGCAGTGAACAGCGCGCTCGAGTAGGTCATGCCCTTGTCGAGCCACAGCCGGTAGAAATCGTTGCCCAGATCGTAGTGGAACTCGATGTTGCGCCGCGATCCGAAATGGCTGTTACGGCGCAGGCGGTGCCACCAGCGCTTGAGCGCACGCGAAAGCCCTCTGGCGCGCGCCTGCGCTGCGAGCGCGGCGCGGTTGCGGCTGAACAGCGCGAACACCTGCACCGGATCGGGGCTCGCCCATTCGCCGAACGTCCAGCCGATGTACCAGCCGATCGATCCGGAAAGCGCGAGGCGGAGCAACGGGCGCCAACTCCTGAGGTCGACAGTGGCCGCCGGACCCGCAGCGTGGCCGCCGAGCACGCGCGCGCTGCCGTCGGGCAGCGTCAGTGAAAGACTACCCTCGGCGATACCGGCGTCGATGCGATCGATCTGCTTGCGGAATACGCTCTCGAACAGCCCGAGCAGGCCGCTCGATCGCGCAAGGCCCTCCTCCCGGCCCGTCTGCGCTTGCGCATTCATCGCCGCCCTAAATGCACGCTCGCCGCAACGGAGCAAGAGGCTAAGTTAATGCCCCGCTCAGAGCGCGTGCGGCTCCTTGTCGACCATCCAGGTCTGGCCCTTGGCGACGAGCTTCTGCAGGTCTGCGACCTTGCCTTCACTCGCGGCCTTGTTCTGCGCAACGATGGCGCTCTCGAAGGTCGGGGCTGGATCGTCATAGAGCACGCCCAGCGCCATCGGGAATGCGCCGAAGGGCATTTCGACGAGCATGTGCGCAATCGCACGGTTCTTGACGTTGTGGACGATCACGCCTGCTGCTTCCCAATCGCCCTCCGCGACATCGACCACCTTGAGCGTGAGCGCCTCGCGATCGAGGCTGATGCCTTTGGCGCCGCCTGCGAAGAGCATCGGCTGGCCGTTCTCCACCCAGAGCTGGTTGAGCTGGGCGTTAGGCTTGGCCGTGAAGGGCTCGAACACCTCGTCATTGTAGACGATGCAGTTCTGGAAGATCTCGATGAACGCCGCCCCCTGATGCGCATGCGCGGCCTTGAGCACCGACGGCAGGTTCTTGTGGACGTCGATGCCGCGCGCGACGAAGCGCGCGCCGGCGCCAAGCGCGAAGGCGCAGGGGCGCGCCGGGCGGTCGACCGATCCGAATGGCGTCGAGGGCGAACGCGTACCGACGCGGCTGGTCGGCGAATATTGCCCCTTGGTGAGACCGTAGATCTCGTTGTTGAACAACAGCACCTGGCAATTCAGGTTGCGGCGGAGCAGGTGCATCGTGTGGTTGCCGCCGATCGAGAGCGCGTCGCCGTCGCCGGTGATGATCCACACGTCGAGATCCGGATTCGCCAGCTTGACTCCCGTCGCCACCGCCGGCGCGCGGCCGTGGATGGTGTGGAAGCCGTACGTCTCCATGTAATAGGGGAAGCGCGACGAGCAGCCGATGCCGCTGACGAAAACGGTGTTCTCGGGCGTGGCGCCGATCTCGGGCATCGTGCGCTGGACGGCCTTCAGGATCGCGTAGTCGCCGCAGCCCGGGCACCAGCGGACCTCCTGGTCGGTCTCCCAGTCCTTGGGGGTGCTGGGGCGGATCGTCGTCAGTTCGTTCATGGATTCACAGCCTCCGGGCTGGGCAATTGCGTGTCGTCGGGCCCAAGCTCCTCGGGCCGGTCGCTGCCGAGGTGGCGCGTGATCGCGGCTTCGATCTCGGCGATGGTGAAGGGCTGGCCGGAGACCTTGTTGAGCGGGACGGCGTTGACGAGGAACTGGTCGCGCAGCACCGTCTTCAATTGGCCGGTGTTCATTTCGGGCACGAGGACATGCTCGTAACTCTTTAGTAGCGTTTCCAAATTCTTAGGCATCGGCCAGATGTGGCGGATGTGGATGTGGCTGACGTCGAGCCCCTTGGCGCGCGACCGGCGGACCGCCTGCGCGATCGGGCCGTAGGTCGAGCCCCAGCCGACGACGACGAGCTGGCCGCTTTCCTGCCCCTGCTCGACCACCTGATCGGGCACGTCGATCCCGAGTATCTTATCGCGGCGGATGTCGGTCATCGCCTGGTGGTTGGTCGGCGAATAGTCGATATTGCCGGTACCCTGCGCCTTTTCGATGCCGCCGATGCGGTGGAGCAGGCCGGGCGTGCCGGGCTTGACCCAGGGGCGCTTCAATTTCTCGTCGCGCGCATAGGGCATGAACTTCTCGCCCTCGGCCGGAACCTCGGTGTGGAAGCTCACCGGGAACGGCTCGTACGCCGCCATGTCGGGCACCTTCCACGGCTCGGCGGCATTCTGGAGATAGCCGTCGGTGAGCAGCATCACCGGGGTCATGTACTGCGTCGCGATTCGGACGGCTTCGATCGCGCAGTCGAAGCAGTCGGCGGCCGAGCGGGTCGCGATCACCGGGACCGGCGCGTCGCCGTTGCGGCCATAGACTGCCTGATAGAGGTCCGACTGCTCGGTCTTGGTCGGCAGGCCCGTGGAGGGTCCGCCGCGCTGGGCGTTGACGATGACGAGCGGCAACTCGGTCATGATCGCGAGGCCGATCGCCTCGCCTTTCAATGCGATGCCGGGTCCCGACGAGCACGTGACGCCTAGGCTGCCGGCATAGGACGCACCGAGGGCGGAGGCGACCGCGGCGATCTCGTCCTCGGCCTGGAAAGTGGTGACCCCGAACTCCTTCAATCGTGCGAGGCTGTGGAGGATCGCGCTGGCGGGGGTGATCGGATAGCCGCCATAGAACATCGGCAGGCTGGCGAGTTGCGCGCCTGCGACGAGGCCGAGCGCGATCGAGTCGGCACCGGTGACGGTGCGGTAGAGACCGGGCTCCGAGGGAGCCGCGGCGACCTGACGCTGGGCGATTCCCATCGCACCCAATTCGGCAGTCTCGCCATAAGCGTGGCCCGCATTGAGCGCCGCGATATTGGCCTCGGCGAGCTCGGGGGCCTTGGCGAACTTGGTCTTGAGCCAATCGACCAGCGGCGCGCGGTCGCGATCGAACATCCAGAGCGCGAGTCCCAGCGTCCACATGTTCTTGCAGCGCAGCGCTTCCTTGTTGCCGAGCCCGAAGGGCTTCACGGCGTCGAGGGTGAGCTGCGAGATGTTGAGCTTGAGCAGCTGCCACTTGCCCAGGGACCCGTCATCGAGCGGGTTGGCCGCGTACTTCGCCTTGTCGAGGTTGCGTTGGCTGAACTCGCCTTCGTCGGCAATGATCAGCCCACCGGGCTTCAGCGAGTCGACATTCACCTTGAGCGCCGCGGGGTTCATCGCGACGAGCACATCGGGCTGGTCGCCCGCAGTGTCGATCTGCGCCGATCCGAAGTTGATCTGGAAGGCCGAGACGCCGAACAGCGTCCCCTGCGGCGCACGGATCTCGGCGGGGAAATCGGGGAAGGTCGCAAGGTCGTTGCCGGCGAGCGCGGTCGAGAGCGTGAACTGCCCGCCCGTCAGCTGCATGCCGTCGCCGGAGTCTCCGGCAAAGCGCACGACGATCGCTTCGGGTGCGGGATGGGCCGACGCCTCTTCGGGCGTCAGCTGATGGGCGGCAGTTGCCATTGGCCGGTGTTCCTGCGGTATCTGTCTATCGTTGCTAGGCGCTCTACGCCCCACATGCACCCCGCCCAAGGTAGAAAAATGTCGCGGAGTTGCAATGTTGTGTTTTGGCTAGCTCGGGACAGCGCGCTAAGGGGCGGCGGATGATCGACCCGACGACCCTGCCCTATCGCCCCTGCGCCGGCGTGATGCTGCTCAACCGCGACGGCAAGGTGTTCGTCGGCCAGCGGCTCGATTCGGTGATCGAGGCGTGGCAGATGCCGCAGGGCGGGATCGATCCGGGCGAGGACGCCCTCGACGCTGCGTGGCGCGAATTGTGGGAAGAGACCGGCGTGGCGCGCGAGCATGCCGAGCTGATCGCCGAGGCGCCGGAAGAGCTCACCTACGATTTGCCCGCGGACCTGGTGGGCAAGGTCTGGAAGGGCAAGTGGCGCGGGCAGCGCCAGCGCTGGTTCCTGTTCCGCTTCCTGGGCGAGGATTCGGACGTCAACATCGAGACCGCTGAGCCCGAGTTTCGCGCATGGCGCTGGGCCGATCCCAAGGACCTTCCCGACATCATCGTGCCGTTCAAGCGCGCGCTGTACAAGGAGCTGCTGACGGTATTCGCCGATCGTATCAGCTGAAACCGCCCTTTTTTCGCCCCGGTTGCAGCGGTAACAGCGCGCCCATGCGCGCCCTGCTCCTCGCCTTGCCGCTGCTCCTCGCCAACGCCGAGGACCCCGAGACGATTCCGCCGCCGATCAAGGCGATGCTCGATGCGGCGATGAAATCGGGCAGCGAGAGCGACGTCGCAGTGATCGTAAAATATACCAAGGCCGCGGCGCCCGACGCCGTGGACGACGTCCAGAAGATTGCCGCGGACTGGCGCAGCGACCGGCAGAAAAAGGCGCAGCGCCGCCTGAAGGAAGCTGCGTTCTTCGATCTGGTGAAGGGCCGCGCCGAACTGGGCGGCTATATCAGCCAGGGCAACACCAACAATGTCGGGCTCACCGCTTCGGTCGAGATCAAGCGCGAGGCGCTCGAATGGCGCCACAAGCTCAAGCTCCAGGCGGACTATCAGGAGAGCCTGGGCGTGGTCACGCGCGAGCGCTATCTCGCGGCCTACGAGCCCAACTGGAAGTTCGACGACCGCGCCTATCTCTATGGCGCCGCGCAGTACGAGAGCGACCGCTTCTCGGGCTTCACCGACCGTTTCTCGCTGTCGACCGGCGCCGGCTACAGCGCGATCAAGCAGCCCAACCTCAAGCTCGATCTCGAGCTCGGCCCGGCATTCCGCCACACGCGCTTCATCGACTCGAAGGTGGAGAGCAATGTCGCGGCTCGCGGCAGCGTCGATTTCGGGTGGAAATTGTCGAGGGGCGTTTCGGTGACGCAGGTCGCCTCGGCCTATCTGCAGGACGCCAATTCGACGGTGTCGAGCAAGTCGGCGTTGCTGGCGCGGCTGATCGGGCCGCTCTCCGCGCAATTCAGCTACACGCTCCAATATGAGAGCATGCCGCCCATCGGCCGCAAGACCACCGACACGACCAGCCGCGCCGCGCTCGTCATCGATTTCTGACAGGCTATAGGGCGAACAAGCTGCCGGGGGTGGTCAACCCGGCGGTCGCCGCGCTACGTGCCCGGCATGAGCGAGCTTTCCGTCATCGAGCGCGAGGCCGTGGAGAGAGTGCAGGATGCGCCGATGCTGGCGCGCACCGAGGCCTGGTGCGCGATCAACAGCGGGACGCGCAACCTTAACGGGCTCGCCGCGATGGCCGATGCGCTGGCCGATGCCTTTTCCGCGCTTCCCGGCCATATCGCATTGGTCGATCCCGAACCTGCCGACGCCGTGACCGCGGACGGGCGCGTCGAGGCACTTGCGCATGGCCGCCATTTGCATCTTGCAGTTCGCCCCGATGCACCGGTCCAGCTGCTGCTAACCGGGCATATGGACACTGTGTACGGCGTGGACCACGCTTTCCAGACCGGGCGCTGGCTCGACGACGGCACTCTCAACGCACCCGGCGCCGCCGACATGAAGGGCGGACTCGCGCTGATGCTCGCCGCGCTCGAAGCGGTCGAGGCCAGTCCGATCGCCGGGCACATCGGCTATGAAGTGCTGATCAATTCGGATGAGGAGACGGGTTCCTTTTCCTCGGCGGGGCTGATCGCGGCCGCAGCGCGCGGCAAGGTTGCGGCGCTGACCTACGAGCCCGCGCTTCCCGACGGCACGCTGGCCGGGGCTCGGGGGGGGACGGGAAATTTCTCGATCATCGTGCATGGAAGGCCTGCACATGCCGGGCGCAACCCCGATGAGGGGCGCAATGCGATCGTGGCGGCGGCGGACATTGCGATAAGGCTCAACGATTCCAAGGACTTGGGACTGGCGGTCAATCC
>JAEWCK010000269.1 GCA_023390675.1 Pseudomonadota bacterium | reverse complement strand
GAGCTGCGGCGTCGCGGGCATGTGCCGCCGGCCCCACGCGCCCATCGCCACCAGCAGCGGCACCAGCGCGACTGCCTTCTCGGTCAGGCTGAAGATCGCGCGCTGCTTGTGCGTCGGATCGGGGGCGCGCGTGATCAGCCCCTGTTCGGTGAGGCGCTTGAGCCGGTCCGCGAGGATGTTGGAGGCGATCCCTTCCTCCGAATGCGCGAGCAGGTCGCGGAAGTGGCGGCGGTTGCCGAACATGATGTCGCGGATAACGATCAGGCTCCATCGGTCGCCCAGCGCTTCGAGCGCGAGGTTGATCGGGCATCCCGATCGGATGGCTTCGTTCACTGCAAACCGTCTCCGTTCAAAAACCGCTTGCAATATAAAATCGGTCTGACTAGAGCGCAACCACTTGCAATATGCAATCGGTTTGGAGGTCATCATGTCCAGGGTTCGTGTTGCTGCATTCGGCGTCTCGCTCGACGGCTATGCCGCCGGTCCCGATCAAAGCGTGGAGAACCCGCTCGGCCGGGGCGGCGAGGATCTGCACCAATGGTTCTTCCCCACCGCCACCTTCCAGAAGATGTACGGAACGGGCGGCGAGACCGAGGGCGTCGACGAGGCGTTCGCGGCGCGATCGATGGCCGGCCTCGGCGCGTGGATCATGGGTCGCAACATGTTCGGCCCCGTCCGCGGCGCATGGCCCGATGACAGCTGGCGCGGCTGGTGGGGCGAGAACCCGCCTTATCATGTGCCGGTGTTCGTGCTCACCCACCACGCCCGGCCGCCGCTCAAAATGGAGGGCGGCACCGTCTTTCACTTCGTCACCGACGGGATCGAGGTGGCGCTCGAGCGGGCGCGCGAGGCGGCGGGCGACCGCGACATCCGCATCGGCGGCGGCACGGCGACGGTCCGGCAATATCTTCAGGCGCGACTGCTCGACGAGCTCCATCTTGCCGTCTCGCCGACCTTACTCGGCGGGGGCGAGGCGCTGTTCGCCGGCCTCGACCTGCCGGCGCTCGGCTATGGGGTGACCGGGCACGAACGCTCCGACAGGGCGACGCATGTCACGCTGACCCGGCAGGGCTGACGCGCGGCGTTGACATGGGCAGCCGGGCGGGCGAGCCCTTGGCGACACGCCGAAGGGACGCCCGATCCGCCTGCCCCGAGCCCTGCGCCACGCCGTCGCCGTCATGCTCTGGGCGGTGGTGGCGCTGTGCCTCGCCGCGACGATTGTGCCCTTCTTCCTCGATCGCATCTATTATCGCGGGCCCGTCAGCGCGCATTTCGACGGGCAGCGCTTCTTCAACCCCGATGGCGATAGCGATGCCGGGCGTCCCTCGGCGGGGACGATCTGGCGCGCGCTGGTCCGCGATCCCGACCGTCCGGCATGGCCCGAGCACGTGACGGTCGCGCCCTCGAAGCCGCCTGCCCGCGTCGAGGGCGGGGCGATGCTCGCCACCTGGATCGGGCATGCGACGCTGCTCGTGCAGGCGGCCGGCGTGAACATTCTCGCCGATCCAGTGTGGAGCGACCGCGTCGGGCCATTCGGTCTGGGGCCGAAGCGTGTCGCCGAGCCCGGCGTGCGCTTCGAGGATCTGCCGAAGATCGACCTCGTGCTGGTCAGCCACGACCATTACGATCATATGGACCTCGCGACGCTCAAGCGGCTGTGGGAACGCGATCGCCCGCTGATCGTCACTTCGCTCGGCAACGACCGCGTGATCGCCGAGGCCGGCGTGCCTTCGCGTGCGCTCGATTGGGGGCAGCGCGTACCGGTGAAGCCGGGGGTCGCGGTGGTGGTGACGCGCAACCATCACTGGGGCAGCCGCTGGTTCAGCGACCGCAGCCGCGCGCTGTGGTCGAGCTTCGTGGTGCAGCTCCCCGGGGGCAATTTCTTCTTCGCCGGCGATACCGGGCCGGGCGACGGCAAATGGCCCGCCGAGGCGGCGGCGTGGGGCCAGATCCGGCTCGCCGCGATCCCCGTTGGCGCGTTCCGCTTCGAGCCGGGGCAAATGGCGGCGGGCAGCCATATCGGCCCCCGGGATGCGATCCGCGTCTGGAACGGGCTCGGGCGGCCCTTCGCGATCCCGATCCATTGGGGCACCTTCCGCCTCTCGCGCGAGGCCTATGGCACCCCGCCCCGGATGCTCGCGGCGATGCTCGGCTGCGCGAAGGCCGATCCCGCGCGCTTCGCCGCGGTGCGCATCGGGCAGCCGGTCGCGATTCCGCCCGTGTCGACGTCGCCGCCGCCCGACATGGCCGGGGTCGACGCCTGCGCGCGCGCCGGGCGTTTCGACGTCTTCCGCTGAAGCCGCGCCTCCGATAGGCTCGCGGGGACAGGAGGGGGATTCATGCTCAAGCTCGCAATCATCGCCGCCGTCGCCATGCTCGCCGCGCCGCAAGTCCATCAGGCGCACAAGAAGAACGAGGCGCGCGACATGATGGTCGAGCTCGGCGCGGGCAAGCAGGGCAAGGCGCTCGACGATGCCATCGCCGCGGCCGCCGCCTATCCGCTCGGCTCCCGGCAGAATCCGGTGCGCGAAAACCAGCCCGCGGGCCAGCATGCCTATCTCAAGCGGCTGCGCTGCGCCGATGGCGCCGCACCGGCCTTCGAGCGCGCGGGCAATGTCGGCGAGGGGCCGTTCGGCTTCATCGTCGACGATTACAAGGTGACCTGCCCCGGCAAGGCCCCGGTCGATATCTTTATCGACATGTACCATGACGGCCCCGAGACGCGGCCGGTGCCGGGCTTCACCCTCGCCGGATAGCCGTTCCAGACTTGGGGCACCCGGCCCGATTCGCGCTGTTGAGCCCGTGACGGCGGCGGCATATGCTGCGCAGCATGAGAGGGGGAGTCGCACAGGAGCGCGCGATGCGCGCCCCGCGCCGCTATGACACG
>JAEWCK010000249.1 GCA_023390675.1 Pseudomonadota bacterium | reverse complement strand
CCGGATTCCAGACGACTTCCCACAAATGGCCGTCCGGATCGCGGAAATAGGAGGCATAGCCGCCATAGAAGGTTGCTTCCGGCGCCTTGACGATCCCGGCGCCTGCGCGGCGCGCGCGTTCGGTGACGCTGTCGACTTCCTCGCGGGTGGCGACATTGTGTCCGATCGTGAAGGAGGCCGAGCTGATCACGTCCCGCGATAGCCCCGCGTCGTGCGCTATGTCGTCGAGCGACCAGATGGCGAGCCGCAATCCTCCCGCCAGATCGAAGAATGCGACTGCGCCGTGCTCGAACTCACGGCCGACAATGCCTTGCGTCGGCAGGCCGAGCCCATCGCGATAGAATGCGAGCGAACGTTCGAGATCGGCGACGCCGAGCGTCAGCACCGAGATGCGGGGCTTCATCGCGTGTCTCCATCGCGAGCGGCTATGGATCGACAACGCACCGCGCGCCACAGCGATGCTTGGCCTCAGCTTCCGAACAGCGCGTCGAACGGGCTTTTGGGCAGGAACCACATGAGCGCGACGATCCCCGCGCAGGCGAGGCCAGCCCAAGGCGAGACGAGCAACGCGAGCACAATGCCGGTGGCGTAGATCAGCGTCGCAACCATTCCCTTGCGGAGCGTGCGCTGATGATAGGCTTGCGCCGCTTCGTCCTGTTTGCCTGCGCGGCGGATCACCGTCTGCAGCCAGACATAGGCGAAGGCCGGGAGCATCATCACGGACATGTAAAGCAACGTCGCGTCGCGGCTGAATTCCTGCTCGCCGAGATAGGCGGTGGCGAAGGGGACGAGCGACAGCGCGAAAAGCAGAGCGATGTTCGACCAGACCAGCGCATTGGTGACGCGCGTCGCGTGCGCGAACATGCGGTGATGGTTCACCCAGTAGATCGCGACATAGGCATAGCTGAGCGCATAAGCGAGGAAGACCGGCCACAGCGCCCAGAGCTGCGCGAGGCCGTGTCCTTCGGGCGCGTGCAGCTCGAGCACCATGATCGTGATGATGATCGCGATCACCCCGTCCGAGAACGCCTCGACGCGGGCGACCCCGCCATGGCCTTCGGTTTCTTCCCCCATCGCCCGCCCCCGTGAAGATCGTTGCGCAGCCAGCCTAGCCTGTGCCTCGCACTTTCCGGAAGTCCCGATGCTCAGGATCATCCTCGCCGTCGCAGCGCCCCTTGCGGTGCAGTCCACCGATCCGGATCCGTTCACGGCGCTGGCATGCGGTTCGTGGATGGTCCCCGCGGAGCGCGTGCTGGAACCGCATCTGATTGCGGGCAGCAGCGACGGGAAGGGCGGCAAGCTGCTCGACCTGGCTGGCCTCGCTGGCCTGCCGGGCGAAGTGCTCCGCGCAACCTACGAGACTCACCGCGACAATTCGGCCGGGTACCTGACGACCGAGACGGTGCTGCGGACTCCCTATCCGACCGTGCGCGAGGCGGTGCTGCACGTACATGGCGCGGAAAAATGCACGCTGGACAAGGTGGGATCCTGCATGATCACGTATCCGGACTTGAACATCGTCCGCATCGCCGAGCTGAAGGCGAATGCCGATGGCACGGTCACGCTCAGGTGCGGCCATCGGCAGTCAGTCGGCTTCTAGCGGGCTAGTTGCGGTCCTTGTCGACCAGCTTGTTGGCGCCGATCCAGGGCATCATTGCGCGCAGCTCGGTGCCGACCTGCTCGATCGGGTGCGCCGCGGCGGCCTTGCGGCTGGCCTTCAATTCGGGCTGGCCGGCGCGGTTGTCGAGGACGAAGTCCTTGACGAAGCGGCCCGAGGTGATGTCGGCGAGGACGCGCTTCATCTCGGCCTTGGTCTCGTCGGTGATGATCCGCGGGCCGGTCTTTATGTCCCCATATTCGGCGGTGTTCGAGATCGAGTAGCGCATGTTGGCGATGCCGCCCTCATAGAGCAGATCGACGATCAACTTGGTCTCGTGGAGGCACTCGAAATAGGCCATCTCGGGGGCGTAGCCCGCCTCGACCAGCGTCTCGAATCCCGCCTGGATCAGGTGGGTGATGCCGCCGCAGAGCACCGCCTGCTCGCCGAACAGGTCGGTCTCGCACTCTTCCTTGAAGTCGGTCTGGATGATCCCCGAGCGGCCGCCGCCGACGCCCGAGGCATAAGCGAGCGCGACGTCGTGGGCATTGCCCGAGGCGTCCTGGTGGACCGCGATCAGGCAGGGCACGCCGCCGCCGCGGACATATTCGCTGCGCACGGTGTGACCCGGGCCCTTGGGCGCGATCATGATCACGTCGATGTCGGCGGGGGGCTCGATCAGCCCGAAATGGACGTTGAGCCCGTGCGCGAAGGCGAGCGCGCTGCCGGGCTTCATGTTGCCCTTGAGATCGGCTTCCCAGATCGCGGCCTGATGCTCGTCGGGGGCGAGGATCATCAGGATGTCGGCCCAGCCGGCCGCGTCCTTGTTGGCGAGCACCTTGAAGCCGGCATCCTCGGCCTTCTTGGCCGAAGCCGAGCCGGGGCGGAGCGCGATCGCCACTTCCTTGACCCCGCTGTCGCGCAGGTTCTGGGCATGGGCGTGGCCCTGCGACCCGTAGCCGAGGATCGCGATCTTCTTGTCGGTGATCAGGTTCAGATCGGCGTCGCGATCGTAATAGACACGCATGTTTCTTCCCTTTCTGCCCACCGTCAGCGCGGCGGTTTCCAAATGACTAGGCGGCTTCCGCGCCGCGCGAAATCGCGACGATGCCGGTGCGGGCGACTTCGACGAGTCCGAGATCGCCCATCAGCTCGACGAACTTGTCGATCTTCTCGCTGCCGCCGGTGACTTCGAACACGAAGCTGTGGATCGTCGCGTCGACCACGCGGGCGCGATAGACTTCGGCGAGGCGGAGCGCCTCGATCCGATGGTCGCCCGCGCCCCTGACCTTCACCAGCGCCAGCTCGCGCTCGACATGCGGGCCTTGCGTGGTGAGATCGGTGACCTTGTGCACCGGCACCAGCCGCTCGAGCTGGGCGTGGATCTGCTCCATCACGTGCGGGCTCGCCGAGGTGACGATGGTGATCCGGCTGACCGCCTTGTCCGCGGTGATCTCGGACACCGTCAGGCTTTCGATATTGTAGCCGCGTGCAGTGAACAGGCCGGCGATCCGGGCGAGGATGCCCGGCTCGTTGTCGACGATCACCGCGAGCGTGTGCCGCTCGGCCGCTTCCTGCTTGATGTGCATGGGATCAGACCAGTGCCTTGGCTTCGTCGTCCATTTCGCCGGAGACTTCGGCGGCCTGGAGGAGCATCTCGGTGTGGGCGGCGCCCGAGGGGATCATCGGGAAGCAATTGGCGAGCTTCGCGACGCGGCAATCGACGATGACGGGGCCATCATAGTAGAGCATCTCGTTTACACCCGCGTCGAGCTGATCGGGGTGTTCGATTCTTATGCCTTTCCAGCCGTAAGCCTCTGCAAGCCTTACGAAATCCGGCAGCGCGTCGCTGTAACTCTCCGAGTAACGCGACTGGTAGGTCAGCTCCTGCCACTGGCGGACCATGCCCATATATTCGTTGTTGAGGATGAAGACCTTGACCGGCAGGCGATACTGGGTCGCGGTCGCCAGCTCCTGGATGTTCATCTGGATCGAGGCCTCGCCGGCGATGTCGATCACCAGCGCGTCCGGATTGCCCAATTGCGCGCCGATCGCGGCGGGGAGGCCATAGCCCATCGTCCCCAGACCGCCCGAAGTCAGCCACTTGCCCGGCGCCTCGAAGCCGAAATGCTGCGCGGCCCACATCTGGTGCTGGCCGACCTCGGTGGTGATGATCGGGGCACGATCCTTCGTCGCCTCGTAGAGCGCACGGATCGCGCGCTGGGGCATGATCGACTGGCCGTCCTCGGGAAAATCGAGGCAGCGCGTCGCGCGCCAGCCCTCGATCCGGCGCCACCATTCGGCGAGATCGGGCTTCGGATGCGCACGTTTTCGCCACGTATCGACCATCGCGGCGAGCGCGTTGCCGACATCGGCGATGATCGGGAGATCAACGCGGACATTCTTGTTCACGCTCGACCGGTCGATATCGACATGGATCTTGGCGCTGTTGGGCGCGAAGGCGTCGAGCCGTCCGGTGACGCGGTCGTCGAAGCGCGCGCCCAAGGCGACAATGAGGTCGGCCTTGTTCATCGCCCAATTGGCTTCGTAGGTGCCGTGCATGCCGAGCATGCCGAGCCATTGCGGCGAGGAAGCGGGGAGGGCGCCCAAACCCATCAGCGTCGAGGTGACGGGCGCGCCGGTCAACGCGGCGAGCTCGCGGAGCAGGCGCGACGCTTCCGGCCCGGAGTTGATGATCCCGCCGCCGGTGTAGAAGACCGGGCGCTCGGCCGCGGCGAGCATGTCGACCGCCTTCTCGATCAGGCCCAGGTCGGGATCGGCCTGCGGGCGATAGGTCTTGTGCTCGATCGGCCCCGCGGGCGCGGGCTTCGCCGTGGCGCCCTGGACGTCCTTGGGGATGTCGACGCCGACCGGGCCGGGGCGGCCCGAAGTGGCGATATAGAAGGCCTCGCGGACCGTCGCGGCGAGGCGCGCGGGGTCCTTCACCAGATAATTGTGCTTGGTGCAGTGCCGCGTGATGCCGACGGTATCGGCCTCCTGGAACGCGTCGGTGCCGATCAGCGCAGTGGGGACCTGCCCGGTGATGACGACCATCGGGATCGAATCCATCAGCGCGTCGGTGATTCCGGTGACCGCGTTGGTCGCGCCCGGGCCCGAGGTGACGAGCACGACGCCGGGCTTGCCAGTCGAGCGGGCATAGCCCTCGGCGGCATGGGTCGCGGCCTGCTCGTGGCGGACGAGGATGTGGCGGATGCGCTCTTGCTTGAAGATCGCATCGTAGATCGGGAGGACCGCGCCGCCGGGATAGCCGAACACGACCTCCACACCGAGATCGCACAGCGTCTCGATCAGGATGTCTGCTCCGCTCTTCTCGGCCACTGGACGCACTCCATTTTGCTGCGGCGCAACGCGCACCGCGAACCGTGCTGCTAATTGCACGAAAACTACGCGTCAAGGCTTATATGAGCAATTTAGTTTCAAATTGCCCAATGAGTATATTTGTTTCTGTCTCGTCCGTGCGTTGCCATGCAGGCGGGGGCTGGCGGCGGAACCACGTATATTGGCGCTTGGCATATTGGCGCGTCGCGAGCGCGCCGGCCTCGTGCGCTTGGGCGAGGTCGATCTCGCCGCGCAACACCTGGCCGAGCTCCCTCACGCCGATCGCGCGGCGCACGGGCGCGTCGGCGGGCACGTCGGTGCGCGCGAGCAGATCGGCGACTTCGCCGCGCGCGACGTCGACCATCCAGTGGAAGCGCCGGTCGATCCGCGCGCCGAGCCAGTCGCGATCGGGGAGGAGGATCATCGCGGAAAGCGCGATCTCGCCGCCGATTCCGCCGACGCGCTCGGCCTGCCAGTGGCTCAAGGTCCGGCCGGTGGAACGGACGACTTCGAGCGCGCGCGCGACGCGGGTGGTGTCGGTGGGATTGAGCCTGGCGGCGCCCAGGGGGTCGAGCTGGGCGAGCCGGGCGTGCGCGTCGGCGACGGGGGTGGCGCGGACCTCGGCGCGGACCCGCGGGTCGATCTCGGGCACAGGGGCGATCCCGTCGAGCAACGTCCGCATGTAGAGGCCGGTGCCGCCGACGAGGATGGGAAGGCGCCCCTCGCCATGCGCCTCGTGGATCGCGGCGCGCGCCTCGGCGGCCCAGCGCGCGGCCGAATAGGCGTCGGCCCCGTCGACATGACCGAACAGCCGGTGGGGAACGCGCGCTTCCTCTTGCGGAGAGGGACGCGCGGTGAGGATGCGGAGGTCGGCATAGACCTGCATCGAATCGGCGTTGATCACCGTGCCCCGGCGCTTCTCCGCGAGCGCGATCGCAAGCGCGGACTTGCCGCTCGCGGTCGGCCCTGCGATGAGCGCCACCGGCGGAAGGGCTGGGGAAGCGATGTTCATTGCGACGCTGATAGCAGAAGGACTGGCGGCGGGGCAGGTCGACGAGGCGGCGGACCGGATCGCGGCGGTCGGCTGCGCGCCGGGTGCATGGCGCTGGCTCGACGAGGGCCGCGCGGCCGACGTCGAATTCGGCCAGCATCCCGATGCGGCGCGCGCGGCGCTGGACGGCGCGTTCGCGGCGACCGACGTGATCGTCCAGCCCGCCGCGGGGCGCGAGAAGAAGCTGCTCGTCGCCGATATGGATTCGACGATGATCACGGTCGAGTGCATCGACGAGCTTGCCGATTATGCCGGGATCAAGCCGCAGATCGCCGAAGTCACCGAGCGCGCGATGCGCGGCGAGCTCGACTTCGCCGCGGCGCTCGATGCGCGGGTGGCGCTGCTCGAGGGGCTCGAGGAGGCGGCGATCGAGCGCTGCCTCGAGGAGCGCGTGCGGATCATGGCCGGCGCCGAGGTGCTGGTGCAGACGATGCGCGCGCGGGGCGCAACCTGCGTGCTCGTCTCGGGCGGGTTCACGCGCTTCGCCGAGCCGGTGGGCGCGCGGATCGGGTTCGACCGGGTGATCGCCAATCGGCTCATGATCGCAGGCGGCGCGCTCGACGGGACGGTCGCCAAGCCGATCGTCGACAGCAATACCAAGCTGGAGACCTTGCTCGGCGTGCGGGCGGAGTT
>JAEWCK010000226.1 GCA_023390675.1 Pseudomonadota bacterium | reverse complement strand
GGGGAGAGGGCTTTAGATGAGCGGTCTCCTCCCCCAAGGCTTCCACGACCGGCTTCCGCCCGCCGCCGATGCGGCGGCGCGGCTGGAGGGGTGCGTGCTCGGCGTGGCGCGTTCGTACGGCTATGAGCGCGTCGATCCGCCGCTCGCCGAATTCGCCGACGAGCTGGGCGCGCGCCTGAAGACCGGCGGGTTGCGCGATGCGGTTCGCTTCGTCGATCCGGTGTCGCAGCGCACGCTGGCGGTCCGGCCCGATCTCACCGCGCAGGTCGGCCGCATCGCGGCGACGCGAATGGGGCATCATCCGCGCCCCGTCCGGCTTTCCTATGCGGGCGCGGTGATGAAGCTCTCGGCGTCGGAGCTCGATCCGCTCCGCTCGGTGCGCCAGATCGGCTGCGAGCTGATCGGGCTGGACACCGTCGCGGCGGCCACCGAGGTCGTGGGCGTTGCGATCGAGGCGCTGCGGGCGGCGGGGGTCGAAGGAATCGCAGTCGATTTCACGCTTCCCGATCTCGTCGACACGCTCGCGGGCGATGCCACCGGCCTCGAGGAGTTGCGCGACCGGCTCGACGCCAAGGACGCGGGCGGGGTTGCGGCGATAGACCCGCGCTATCTGCCGCTGATCGAGGCGGCGGGGCCGTTCGACGCGGCGATGGCGCGGCTGCGCGCGAGCGACGCCGGCGCCGCGCTGGCGAGCCGGCTCGACGGGCTCGCCGCAATCGCTGCGAGCATCGAGGGGCAGGCCGCGCTCACGCTCGACCCGACCGAGCGCCACGGCTTCGAATATCAGAGCTGGCTCGGCTTCTCGATCTTCGCGCGCGGCGTGCGCGGCGAAATCGGGCGCGGCGGCAGCTACACGATCGTCCATGGCGACGGCGCGGAGGAAGCTGCGGTCGGCTTCTCGCTCTATGCCGATCCGATCCTCGCCGCCGGCATCGGCGCGGACGCGCGGCGGCGGCTGTTCGTGCCGCTGGGCACGCCGGCCGAACTCGCCGCCCGGCTGCGCAGCGAAGGCTGGGTCACGGTCGCGGCGCTCGAGGCGGGCGACACGCCCGAAGCGCAGCTCTGCACGCACGTGTTGCAGGGCGGAGCGCCGGTAGCGCTCTGAAGTCCCTGTGCTCCTGCGAAAGCAGGGGCCCAGAGTCACGGACGACTCGCTTGCGGCCTTGAGCTCCTGCTTTCGCAGGAGCACAGTTTCCCCTATCGGCTCAGCAGCGTCTCCGGGTGCCCGTCGAGGAAGGGCAGCAGCGCGTCGGCGACGCCGTGGCGGAAGCGCGGATCGTGCGCTAGGCGATCGGGGAAGACCTGGCGCAGCTCGAGCATCGCGTGGAGCACGTCGCTGCCGGTCGCGGCCTTGGCCAGCGTGTCGGCGAGCGGATCGGTGATCGTCTCGTGCGCCTGCGCCTTGCGCCGGATGAACGCGATCCACGCCGCGATCGGCACTGCGAGCCGATCGATGCTGCGGCCGGCGTCCAATTCGTCCTGGATCGTGTCGAGCAGGCGATAGGGGAGCTTCTGCGACCCGTCCCACGCGATCTGGCTTAGCAAGTGGCGGATCGCCGGATTGCGGAAGCGATTGAGCACGTCGTCGGCGTAATGCTGGACATCGAGGCCATCGACCGGCTTCAGCGAGAGCGCGATATCCGAATGGACGAGGCGGTGGATGAAGCCCTCGAGCTTGGGGTCCGACATCGCCTCGAACACCGTCTCGAGCCCGAGCGCGAGGCCGATATAGGCGAGGCTCGAATGCGCGCCGTTCAAGATGCGCAGCTTGGCCTGCTCGTAGCCGCGCACGTCGTTGGTGATCGTCACGCCGGCGCTTGCGAGGTCAGGTCCGTCGGCCATGTCGAAGCGCTGGAGCACCCATTGCGCGAAGCCCTCGCGCTGGACCGCGGCGTCATCTCGCAGGTGCAGACCGTGCGCGACATGGGCGAGGAACGCCGGGTCGCTCGCCGGAGTGATCGAATCGACCATCGAATCGGGGAAGGCGACTTTGCCTTCGATCCAGCGCGCCAGATCCCCGTCCCATTCGTCCGCGAGCGTGACGCAGGCGGCCTTCAGCTTCGCGCCGTTGCCGGTCATGTTGTCACAGCAGAGCATCGCGAAGGGCGGCGACCCCGCGGCGCGGCGATCGGCGAGGCCGGCGACGATCCAGCCGATCACGCTCGCCGGCTCGGCGGGCCGGGCGCTGTCGTGGACGATGTCGGGATGGGCGAAATCGAGGGTGCCGTCGGCCGACAGGCAATAGCCCTTCTCGGTCACCGTGCTCGTCGCGACGCGGACGTCGGGATTGGCGAGCAGCGCCTTCAGCCGCGCGCCTTCGCCGGGGCCGATCGCGTCCGAATGCGCTGCAACGATCCGCATCGAGGGTTCGCGGTCGAGCACGGCGAGCGTGTAGAGCCCGTCCTGGCGCTTCAGCGCATCGACCGTGCCCGGGCTGCGCAGCGAGACCGCGGCGATTCCCCAGCGCGGATCGGTATCGAGCAGCCGGTCGACATAGGCGGCCTGGTGCGCGCGGTGGAACGCGCCGGGGCCGAAATGGACGATCCCGGTGCGGAGCGGGGCGAGATCGTGCCCCGGCCGGCGGACGGCGGACGGGAGAGAGGCGAGCGTGGCGCGCGACAGGCATTGCATGGGCACTCCCCAAGCGCGGGGCCCCCGGCTTGTCAATCCGGCGGAGGCTTTACTCGCCGAGCGAGGCGGCCACGGCCTTGTCGAAATCGGCCTTGGTCATCGCGATCAGCAGGCCGGCGCGATCCTTGCCGAAGCCGTCGGCGGCGATCTTCGCGTGCTTGCCGTCGCCGGTGAGGATCTGGACGCCGTCGGGATCGATGCGCTCGATGCTCCCGATCGGCACGCCCGCCGAATCGCGCACCGCCGCGCCGATGACGAGATCGGACGGCTTTGCCGGGCGCGCGCGGCCGGCCTTCGGGCGTTCCCCGCCCTCGCGGCTCTCGCGCACCGCGCGTTCGGCCGCGACATTGGCGTCGCGATCGTCGTTGCTCATCCGCGTCGAATCGTTCTTCTCGGTGCCGAGCACGGGCTGGGCGTGGCCCGGCACCGCCGCGCCGCCGGTCTGCGCATGCGCCGCGCCGCTCGCGAGCAGCGCGCCTGCAGCCAGCACCGCTCCGGACAGAAGCTTGATCATCGCGTCTCTCCCCTCGCCCGAAAGGCTAGGATGCGCGCATTGCCGCGATGTTGCCGCTCAGTTGGCCGGCTTGTTGGCGTCGGCGACCATCTTGTCGAAATCGGCCTTGGTCATCGCGATCAGCAGGCCCTTGTTGTTCTTGCCGAACGCTTCGAACGGCACTTCGACCTTGCCGGCGCTGGACGCGACCACCGCGCCGCTCAACTGGAGCGAGTCGACGGTGCCGAGCACCACGCCTTTCGAATCGCGGATCTCGGCGCCGACGGCGACGTCCTCGCGCTTCGCGGGAACCGCGCGGCTGCTCCTGGGATTGGCGCTGCGGTTGCGCGCCTCGTCGCGCATCGCCTTGTCGATATTGGCGGCGGTGTCGTCGGGACCCTTCAATTCGGGCGCGCCGACCGAGCCGACCAGCACCGGGTTGCCCTGACCGGTGCTGCCGCCCGCCTGCGCATGCGCGCCGCCCGCGCCAAGGACAAGACTTGCCGCGACTGCCGCGAGCTTGCGAATCTGCATCGAACCTCTCCCGTATTTCACGGCATGGTATCGCTAACAACGGCGAAGGGCAATCAGTCGTCCTCGTCCTCGAATCCGACCAGGTCGAGCGCGCGCGCCTTGATCTGGCGGGTGGCGCACCAATGGACGAGCGCGTCCTCGCGGCCGTGCGTGACCCACACCTCCCTGGGGGCGATCTCGCGGATCGTGTCGGTCAGCTCGTCCCAATCGGCATGGTCGGAGAGGATGAGCGGCAGCTCGACATTGCGCTGGCGCGCGCGCTGACGAATGCGCATCCAGCCCGATGCCATCGCCGTGATCGGATCGGGCAGGCGGCGCGACCAGCGATCGTTGAGCGCCCCGGGCGGGCAGAGGATGATGCGGCCCTCCAGTTCCTTCTTCGCCACGCCGGTCGCGGGGCGCAGCTCGCCGAGATCGACGCCGTGCTCGACATAGAGATCGCACAGCCTTTGCAGCGCGCCGTGGATGTAGATCGGATCGTCGAATCCCATCACGCGCAGCTCGCGGATCACGCGCTGCGCCTTGCCGAGCGCATAGGCGCCGACGAGCACGCAGCGCTGCGGATTGGCGCGGAGCGCGCTCAGCAATTTGTCGATCTCGTCATGCGTTTCCGGGTGGCGGAAGACCGGCAAGCCGAACGTCGCCTCGGTGACGAAGATGTCGCAGGGAACGACCTCGAAGGGTTCGCAGGTCGGATCCTCGCGGCGCTTGTAGTCGCCCGAGACGACGATGCGCTCGCTCTTGTGGTCGAGCACGATCTGCGCCGATCCCAGCACGTGCCCCGCGGGGACGTAGCCGATGTCGACATCGCCCAACCGCATCGTCTCGCCATAGTCGACGGGGCGCCCGTTCTGCGGGCCGTAGCGCGCCGCCATGATCGCGAGCGTCTCGGGGGTCGCCCACACCTCGCCATGCCCGCCGCGGGCGTGATCGGCATGGCCGTGGGTGACGAGCGCGCGCGGCACCGGCACGCTCGGATCGATCCAGGCGTCGGCGGCGGGCACGTAGATGCCCGTGGGGTGCGGCTCGATCCAGCTTCCGAGTGCCATGGGAGCAATATGGCGATCCGGGCCCGCGGGTTCCATGCGGATCGAAATGGCGTCCGGCATCGTTGGAAAGGAAACGCTCACGCCGGAGGAAATGATGGACCTTTCCAGCATGCAGGGCCTGATGGTGGTCGTCGGGCCGATCTTGCTCGCGATCGCGATCGCCTGGGCGATTCTGCACAATCGCAGCTCGAAGCGCGAAGTCGAGCATACCGAGGAAGCGACTGCGCGCATGTATGACGAGCAGGGCCGCGAGGACGCCACGCGCGATGGCGCCTGACGCCGAGGCGCGGATCGCGCGACTTGAGGTTCAGCTTCGCCGTCAGCGGCTCGCGCTGCTCGCGCTCGGCGGCGCCGGGGTGATCGCGATCGCCGGGTCGGCCGCGCTGCCCGCGCCCGCCACGATCGAGTCGCAGGCCATCCGCATCGTCGATGCCACCGGCAAGCCGCGGATCCTGATCGGCGCGCCGCCGCCCGCCCAAGGGCGCAAGCGAAGCGACGCGCAGACCGCGTCGCTCGTCGTGCTCGGCCCGAACGGCGAGGATCGCGTGATCCTGGGCGAGGCTCCCGATCCCCGGATCGCCGGCAAGAGCTATCCGCGCGTCGCCGCTTCCTATGGCCTCGTTCTCCACGACGCGAGCGGATCGGAGCGCGGCGCGATGAGCTGGCTCGACAACGGCCGCGGCGTGGTCGCGCTCGACCGTGCCGGCGGCGACGCGGTCGCGATGATCGTGAACGAGAATAGCGGCTTTGCCGGGCTGACGGTGAACTATGCCAATCCGATCGGCAAATATGCCGAGGGCGCCCGAATCGGCACGCGCGGCGACACCGCGTGGCTCTCGCTCGAGGACCGCGCCGAGGGCGAGCGCGCGCGACTGGCGGTCGAGGGCACGAGGGCGCCTGCGCTGGTCACGCGGCCGGCCGGCGCGCCGCCTGCGCCCTGATCTGCCCAGCGCGCGCGAAATCGCCTAGACGCGGGCGCGTGGACGCCGATCTCCCCCAGATGCTTGCCGACTGGTTCACCGCGCGTGGCTGGACCCCGCGGCGGCACCAGCTCGACATGCTCGCCGCGGGGCGCGCGGGCGAGAATGCGCTGCTCGTCGCGGCGACCGGCGCGGGCAAGACGCTCGCGGGGTTCCTGCCGACCCTCGCCGAGCTTATCGAGGATCCGGGCGAGGGGCTGCACACGCTCTATATCTCGCCCTTGAAGGCGCTCGCGGTCGACGTGCAGCGCAATCTGCTCACCCCGATCGAGGAAATGGGGCTGCCGATCCGCGTCGAGACGCGAACCGGCGACACGCCGTGGGACCGCAAGGTCCGCCAGCGCGCGCGCCCGCCCCAGATCCTGCTCACCACCCCCGAATCGCTCAGCCTGCTGCTTTCCTACGAGGACAGCCTGACGATGTTCGAAGGGCTGAAGACCATCGTCGTCGACGAGGTCCACGCCTTCGCCACCGGCAAGCGCGGCGACCTGCTCGCGCTGGCGATGGCGCGGCTCCAGCGGCTCGCCCCGCAGATGCGCCGCGTCGCGCTCTCCGCCACCGTCGCCGACCCCGACGGCTATCGCGCCTGGCTCGCCCCGCACGGCGACATCGATTCGGTGACGCTCGTCCAGGGCGAGAAGGGCGCCGATCCGAACATCGCGATCCTGCTCCCCAAGGACCGCGTCCCCTGGGCCGGGCATTCGGGGGTCTACGCGATCCCGCAGGTGATGGCCGAGATCGAGACGCACAAGACGACGATCATCTTCTGCAACACGCGCGGCCTCGCCGAGCTCGTCTTCCAGCAGCTCTGGAAGGTCAACGAGCTCAAGCTGCCGATCGGCGTGCATCACGGCAGCCTAAGCCTCGAGGCGCGCCGCCGCGCCGAGCAGGCGATGGCCGACGGCAAGCTGCGCGCGCTGGTCGCCACTGCCAGCCTCGATCTCGGCGTCGACTGGGGCGATGTCGATTGCGTGATCCAGATGGGCGCGCCCAAGGGCTCGTCGCGCCTACTCCAGCGCATCGGCCGCGCCAACCACCGGCTCGACGAGCCGAGCGAGGCGGTGCTCGTCCCCGGCAACCGCTTCGAATATCTGGAGGCGCGCGCCGCATTGGACGCCGTCGAGCAAGGGGAGCTCGATCCCGACATCTTCCGCCCCGGCGCGCTCGACGTGCTCGCCCAGCACGTCATGGCCTGCGCCTGCGCGGCGCCCTTCGATGCTGCGGCAATGCTGCACGAGGTGCGTGCAGCATTGCCCTATTCGGCGCTCGAGCAGGAAACCTTCGATCGCGTGCTCGGCTTCATCGCCGACGGCGGCTATTCGCTGCGCGCCTATGACAAGTTCAAGCGGTTGACGCTCGGCAAGGACGGGCTGTGGCGCGTCACCAGGCCCGCCTTCGTCGCGCAGCATCGCCTCAATGCCGGGATCATCGTCGAGGCGCCGATGCTCGAGGTGCGCTTCAAGAACGGGCGGCGGCTGGGCAAGGTCGAGGAGGCGTTCGGCGCGACGCTCGCCCCCGGCGACACCTTCGTCTTCGCCGGGCTCGCGCTCGAAGTCGAGCGCGTCGAGGCGACCGACCTGATCGTCCGCGCCACCGCGAAGCACGCGCGCTACGTATCGTACATGGGTGCGCGGCTCGCGATCACTGCGACGCTCGCCGACCGCGTCCGCCGTTTCCTCCACGATCGCGAGGCTTGGCAGCGCTTTCCGCAAGACGTCCGCGAATGGCTCGAGGTGCAGCAATATCGCTCGGCGATCCCCGCGCCGCGCCAGTTGCTGGTCGAGACCTTCCCGCACGAGGGCAAGCACCACATGGTCGCCTACAGCTTCGAGGGCTGGAACGCGCACCAGTCGCTGGGCATGCTGATCACGCGGCGGATGGAGGCGATGGGATTGAAGCCGCTGGGCTTCGTCGCCAACGACTATGCGCTCGCGGTCTACGGGCTCGAGAAAATCCGGGATCCCGCCGCGCTCTTCTCGCCCGACATTTTGGAGCACGAGTTCGTCGACTGGGTGCAGGGGTCGGCGCTGCTCAAGCGCGCCTTTCGCGAAGTCGCGATCATCGGCGGACTGGTCGAGCGCCAGCAACCGGGCAAGAAGAAGACCGGGCGCCAGGTCCCCTTCTCGACCGCCCTGATCTACGACGTGCTGCGCAAATACGAG
>JAEWCK010000157.1 GCA_023390675.1 Pseudomonadota bacterium | reverse complement strand
CCTCCCCCTTGATGGGGGAGGGTTGGGTGGGGGTGACCTCTCCGCTAGGCTGCTCGCATGAAGAGGGTGGCGCCAAACGGCAGCACGGGCCGATCCCGCCGGCTGCGGTCGCACCCAACCGACGCGGAACAGGCGCTCTGGCGCCTGTTGCGAACCGCCTTCCCGCAGGCACGCTTCCGGCGTCAGGTTCCGATCCGTCAGTACATCGTCGATTTCGCAAGCCATCGCGCCAAGCTCGTGATCGAAGCTGATGGCGGCCAGCATAGCGAGGAGGCCGACGCGCATCGAACTGCGGTCATCGAAGCCGACGGCTATAGCGTTCTGCGCTTCTGGAACAACGACATCTTGGCCAACCCGGAAGGCGTCGCGACCCGGATAGCGCAACATTTGCCGCGCGCTCACCCTCATCCTCCCACGCGCTGACGCGCGCGGGCCCCTCCTTCTCCCATCAAGGGAGAAGGGGTTTGTCGCCCAATATCCGCTCGTAGAGCGCGATGTACTTCTCCGCCATCGCATCGACCGAGAAGCGCGCCTCCACTTCGCGGCGGCACTCCGCCCGGTCTATCCCTTCGACTCGCCCGAGCGCGACGATCGCCTCGCCCACAGAATCGACCAGCAGCCCGGTGCGGCCATCGTCGATCAGCTCGGGCATGCTCCCGCGGGCGATCGCGATCGCGGGCGTCCCGCACGCCATCGCCTCGATCACCGAGAGCCCGAACGGCTCGTCGAAATTGATCAGATGCAGCAGCGCCTGCGCCTTGCCGAGCGCGCGGATGCGCTGCTCGCCGCCGACCGGCCCCAGATAGCGGATCCGCTCGCCATCGACATGCGGCATCACTTCGCGGTCGAAATAGCCTTGGTCCTGGACGATGCCGTAGAGATCGAGCCGCCGCCCGGTCGAGAGCGCGACGTGGATCGCCTCCGCGGCGCCCTTGTCGGGATGCATCCGGCCGAAGAAGAGCAAATCCTCGCTCCCAACCGGATCGAACCGAAACTCGTCGAGGCGGATGCCGTGGTGGATCGTCGCGGCGTATTTGAGGTCGGGATGCCGGTCGGCCTCGCTGATCGCGACATAGTGCACGCGGTCCTCAAACGGCTTGTACATCGGCAGGATGCGCTCGGACGAGAAGCCGTGGATCGTCGTCACCATCGGCGTGTCGATCAGCGGCGCAAAGGCGTGCGCGGGGAAATCGGCCTGGTTGTGGATCAGGTCGAACTCGTCCGCATGCGCGAAGACGTGGGAGAGGTGGCGATATTCCCACACCTTCGCGTCGAGCGTGCGATCCTCCTCGTATCCGCGCGGGACCACGCCCGAGAGCTTGCCCGCCGTTTCCGAATCCTCGGTGGCGAACAAGGTCACGTCGATTCCGCGCGCGACCAGCGCCTCGGTAAGCAGGCTCGTCACCAGCTCCCACGGGCCATAATGGCGGGGCGGCGTCCGCCACGCGATCGGGGCGAGCATCGCGATCTTCATGCGAGGACATAGCCTTCGTTGGGCCCGAGCAGAGCGGGATCGGTCCCGCCCTGCGCCGCGGCGATGATGTCGAGCCCTTCGGCCCATTCGGGAATCGAGAAAGCGTGCGGACGGTCGCCCAGATTGAGCACGACGAGCAGCCGCTCCTCCCCGAGCCGTCGCTCGTAGGCGAGCAAATCGCCGCCGCATTCGATCGGATGGTAATCGCCCAGCGCCAGCGCGGGCCGCGCATGGCGGATCGCGAGCAGCTTCTGAGTCAGCCGCCACATCGAGGCCTCATCCTCGCGCTGCACCGCGACGTTGCGCGTCTGCCAGTCGGGGTGGAGCGGGAGCCAGGGATCGGCGGGGCCGAAGCCGGCATTGGCGCTCGCGTCCCACGCCATCGGCGTGCGCACCGGATCGCGCCCCATCCCGATCCCGGGCTCGCGCAGCTCACGCGGGTCCTGGACCATCCCGGCGGGAATATCGACATCGGCCACGCCGATCTCGTCGCCATAATAGAGCGTCGGCGTACCCCGCAGCGTGAGCAGCAGCATCATCGCGACGCGCGCCTGCGCAGGGCCGACGCGGCTGGCGATGCGCGGGCGATCGTGATTGCCGAGCACCCAATTGGGCCAGCCGCCGTCAGGAAGCGCGGCCTCATATTCCGCGATCATCTTCGCGAGCCCCGGCGCGCTCCATTCGGCGCCGATCAGCTGGAAGTTGAAGGGCAGGTGCACCCCCGGCCGCTCGGCGCTGCCGTAATAGGTCATCAGCCTGGGCACCGGCAGATAGATCTCGCCGATAAGCACGCGCGCGCCATATTCGTCGGCGATCCCGCGCATCGCCGCGGCGATCTCATGGACCTCCGCCTGGTCGGTCGAATGGCGCTGGTGAACCGTCATGTACTCCGGCCAGCCCTCCCTCCATTCGGGGTTGGCCGGATTGTCGGGGAAGTCGGCGTGCTTGATCATGTGCCACAGCACGTCGATCCGGAAGCCGTCGACTCCGCGCTCGAACCAGAAGCGCAGCACGTCGAGCATCGCCTTGCGCAGCGCGGGGTTGCGCCAGTTGAGGTCGGGCTGCTCCTTCAGGAAGGCGTGGTAATAATATTGGCCGGTGGCCGCGTCCCATTCCCAGGCCGGGCCGCCGAAGTCGCTGATCCAGTTGTTGGGCGGCGAGCCGTCGGGCTTCGGATCGCGCCAGATATACCAGTCGCGCTTGCCGCTGTCGCGCGACGACCGGCTCTCGACGAACCAGGGGTGCCGGTCCGAACTGTGGTTGGGCACCAGATCGAGCAGCACGCGGATGCCGCGGGCGTGCGCCGCGGCGAGCAGCGAATCGAAATCGTCGAGCGTGCCGAAGCGCGGGTCGACGCCGCAATAATCGGCGACGTCATAGCCGAAGTCCGCCATCGGCGAGGGAAAGATCGGCGAGATCCAGATCGCGTCGACGCCCAGTTCCTCGAGTTCGCCGAGCCGATGCTCGATCCCGCGCAGATCGCCGATCCCGTCGCCGTTCGAATCCTGGAACGAGCGCGGACAGATCTGGTAGATGACCGCGGATTTCCACCAGTCGCTCACGGGCGCGCCCCCTCTCCGTCATCCCGGCGAAGGCCGGGATCCAGAATCGCAGGCGACACGGCAGGGAAATCCTGGGCCCCGGCTTTCGCCGGGGTGACGGTTGAGGCTTGCCTCACCGGAAGCGCTCCTTTGGCAAATGCACGATGCGGCATGCCAGGTCCGCTTCGCCGTTCGCGACGACATAGTGATCGCCCGCGTCCGCCACGCCTGTCGTGAACACCACCGGCGTCGGCAGATACATCTGGTGCGCGATGCTCGCCGTCAGCGCCGGATTGGCCTCGATCAGCGGCGTCTCGTCCTCGACGCGCAGGATCTTCGCCGGATCGTCGCGGTCGAGCAGCGCCCAGAAGCTGCGATAGATGCCGACGCTCCCACGCTTCTCCACCGCGTGATAGATCAGCATCCAGCCCTCGGGCGTGAGCACCGGCTGGCTGCCGCCGCCGATCCGCCCGTTCGAGGACGTGCCCTTGCGCGGGCGGATGCCCGGCGTGTCGAGCGGCTTCCAGTGCAGCCCGTCGGGCGACTGCGCCATGTTGATTGAGGGGCCGCCGAGCCAGGGGCTCTCGTCGGGGTAGACGAAATAGCATTCGCCCAAAGGCCGGGTCAGCGCCATGAACCTGCCGCCGACCAGCCCTTCGAAGACCAGCATATCCTTGTTCTGGTGATCGAGGACGATACCGAGCAATTCGAAGTCGAGCCCGTTCGACGATCGGTACATCGCGGTGCAATGCCGCTCGGCCGAGACGCCGCACACGGTCATCCAATACGTCTCGCCGACCTTGCTGATCCGCGCATCCTCGACGCCGTAATCCATGTACGAGGTCGAGGGCTGGATCGCCTTGCCATAGTGCACCGCGACCACCTTGCGTCCCGCGGGATCGAGCTCGACCGGCAGCAGCCAGGAAAGCGACGTCAGCCCGAGCAGCCGCGGGTTGCGGTCCTTCACGGCGAACTGCCGCGGATCGTCCATGTCGATCCGGTGTACCGCGTGGCGATCGAGCACATAGCCCTCGGGCGTCCAGCGGATCGTTCGCGCGCAATCGGTGTGCACAGGGTCCCTGAGCGCTTCGGCGACGCGCACCATCAGCAGCAGGTTGCCGCCGGGCAGCCGCGTCAGCCCGGGATTGAACGCGCCCAGCACATAGGTCGGCTCGTCGATCGACCCTCTGAGCGGCGAGCGCGCGAGATCGACATGGTCGGGCGTGAAGATCAGATAGTCGTCGGCCATGGGATATGGGCCGAACGGGATCAGCCGCCGCGGGTTCCCTCGCGCAGCCGCTCGTGGTGGCGGATCACTTCGTCGATGATGAAGCGCAGGAACTTCTCGGAGAATTCGGGATCGAGGTCCGCTTCCCTCGCGAGGCCGCGCAGCCGCGCGATCTGGCGCTCCTCGCGCCCCGGATCGGCGGGGGGCAGCCCGTGCTCGGCCTTGTACGCGCCCACTGCCTGCGTCACCTTGAAGCGCTCGGCCAGCATGTGGATCAGCGCGGCATCGATATTGTCGATGCTCTGGCGATAGCGCGTGAGGGTCGCGTCGGACATGGCGCCCTCTTCGCCTGCCCGCGCCGCCCACGCAAGCCTTGCCTTTGCGGCGCGCAGCGGCCAGAGGCGCTGGCATGAGCGCCACGATCCATCGCCTCGGGTCCCGGCCCGAGCCTTCGCTCGAACCGATGCTCGCCTTGGTCGCGCAGGACATGAACCTGGTGAACGCGGTCATCCTCGACCGGATGCAGTCGAACATCCCGCTGATCCCCGAGCTTGCCGGGCACCTCATCGCCGGCGGCGGCAAGCGCATGCGCCCGATGCTCACGCTCGCGAGCGCGCGGCTGCTCGGCTATTCGGGCACGCGGCACCATAAATTGGCGGCGGCGGTCGAGTTCATCCACACCGCGACCCTGCTCCACGACGACGTGGTCGACAATTCGGACCTGCGCCGCGGCCGTCGCACCGCCAACATCATCTGGGGCAATCCCGCGAGCGTGCTCGTCGGCGACTTCCTGTTCAGCCGCTCGTTCGAGCTGATGGTCGAGGACGGCAGCCTCAAGGTGCTCAAGATCCTGAGCCACGCCAGCGCGGTGATCGCCGAGGGCGAAGTCAACCAGCTCACCGCCGTCCGCCGCCTCGACCTTTCCGAAGAGCGCTATCTCGACATCATCGGCGCGAAGACCGCCGCCCTGTTCGCCGCCGCGTGCCGCATCTCCGCTGTGGTCGCCGAGCGCGGCGAAGGCGAGGAA
>JAEWCK010000130.1 GCA_023390675.1 Pseudomonadota bacterium | reverse complement strand
ACGCGGCTGCACGACGTGATGGCGTCGCGCAGCCCGGCGCAATCCAAATTGAACGCCGTGGTCAACATCATCGGCGAGGCGCTGGATAGCGAGGTCTGCTCGATCTACCTGCTGCGCGAAGGCGTGCTCGAGCTGTTCGCGACACGGGGGCTCGCGCAGGAAGCGGTGCATGTCACCAGGCTGGGGCTCGGCGAGGGGCTGGTCGGCACGATCGCAGCCAATGTCGAGACGCTCAATCTCGACGAGGCCGAGATGCATCCGGCCTTCGCCTATCGCCCGGAAACGGGCGAGGAGGCGTTCCACAGCTTCGCCGGCGTCCCGATCATCCGGCGCGAGCGGGCGGTGGGCGTGCTCGCGGTCCAGCACGCCGATCCGCGCAAATACGAGAATGTCGAGATCGAGGCGCTGCAGACGGTGGCAATGGTGCTCTCCGAGCTGATCGCCAATGCCGACCTGGTCGATGCCGGCGGCGGGGGCACGACGCGCACCCAGTCGACCGCTGCGACGCTCGTCCATGGCTTCAAGCTGGTCGACGGCATGGCGGCGGGAGTCGCGGTCTATCACCAGCCGCGGATCACGATCGAGCACACCGTTGCAGAGGACACCGAAGCCGAGCGGCACCGCGTCTATGCCGCGTTCGACAAGATGCGCGAGCAGATCGACCGGATGGCGAGCCAGGCCGAGTTCGGCGTCGGCGGCGAGCATGACGAGATCCTCGCGACCTACAAGATGTTCGCGTACGACGAAGGCTGGGGCCGCCGGATCAATGAGGCGATCGACTCGGGCCTCACCGCGGAGGCGGCGATCGAGCGTGTGCAGCAGCGCACGCGCCAGCGGATGCGCGAGATCGACGATCCGCTGCTGCGCGATCGCATGCACGATCTGGAGGACCTCTCCAACCGGCTGCTCCGCATCGTGTCGGGACAGCTCGGCACCGCGGCGCAGATGGGCCTCAGGCAGGATTCGATCCTGATTGCGCGCAATCTCGGCCCCGCCGAGTTGCTCGAATATGACCGGCGCCGGCTGAAGGGCGTCGTGCTCGAGGAAGGATCACTGACCGCGCACGTCACGATCGTCGCGCGCGCGATGGGCGTGCCGGTGCTCGGACGCGTCCGGGGCGTCCGCCAGTTCGTCGCCGAGGGCGACATGCTGCTCCTCGACAGCGGCGAGGAGAGCCTGTTCGTCCGTCCGACGCCGGCGACACTCGAGGCGTTCGAAGCCAAGCTCGAGCTGCGCCAGAAGCGCCGCGCCGCCTTTGCCCGGCTCAAGAGCGAGGCGCCGGTGACGCTGGACGGCCACCGCCTCACGGTGATGGTCAACGCCGGGCTCCGCGACGACATGGCCGCGCTCGACCTGACCGGGGCGGACGGGATCGGGCTGTTCCGCACCGAATTCCAGTTCCTCGTCTCGGCGACGCTCCCGCAGCGCGAGGCGCAGCGGCGGCTCTACAAGGACGTGCTCGACGCCGCGGGCGACCGCCCGGTCACTTTCCGCACCGTCGATATCGGCGGCGACAAGGCGCTGCCATATCTCAACCATGACGAGGACGGCGAGGAGGAGAACCCGGCGATGGGCTGGCGCGCGCTCCGCCTCGCTCTCGATCGCGACGGGCTGATGAAGGCGCAGGCGCGCGCGCTGATCGAAGCGAGCGCCGGCCGCACGCTCAACGTGATGTTCCCGATGGTCTCCGAGCCTTGGGAATTCGACGAAGCCAAGGCGCTGTTCGAGGCGCAGCGCGAATGGCTTGGCGCGCGCGGCAAGAAGCTGCCCCCGGAGATCCGGTACGGCGCGATGCTCGAAGTGCCCGCGCTCGCCGAAGTGCTCGACCTGCTGCTGCCGCGGCTCGATTTCCTGTCGATCGGCACGAACGATCTCACCCAGTTCCTGTTCGCGGCGGATCGCGCGCACCCGAGGCTGGCGCTGCGCTACGACTGGCTCAGCCCTTCGATCCTGCGCTTCCTCAAGCGCGTCGTCGACCAGACTCGCGCTGCCAACGTGCAGATCGGGGTCTGCGGGGAGATGGGGGGGCGCCCCCTGGAAGCGATGGCGTTGATCGGGCTCGGCATCGAGCGGCTTTCGATCACCCCCGCGGCCGTGGGGCCGATCAAGGCGATGGTCCGCTCGCTCGACCGCGCGAAGCTGGTCACGGCCGTGACGGGGATGCTCGCCGAGCCCAAGGGCTCGCTGCGCGAGGACCTCAAGGCCTGGGCGGAGAAGCACGCAGTCGAGCTGGCCTGACCCGCTTCCCTCAAAATGCTGCCGAACCGGCCAATTTCCCTGCCGGATTCCCTTGGCCGAGCGTTGACAGGGAAGCGCGTGCGGGCGACACCGCCCGGACCGGCGGGAGCAAAACGGGCGCAACCCTTCCGCCCTAAAGGAGCAGGCATGGAAGGCGAAGCCGCCGAGGACCCGACGCTGTTTCCCGCGACCGTGGGCGAGAAGCTCCGCTCCGCGCGTGAGGCGCAGGGACTCGACCTGTCCGAAATCGCCGCGCGTACCCGGATTCCGCAGCGCCATCTCGATGCGATCGAGAAGGGCAATTATGCCGGACTGCCTTCGATCACCTATGCGCTCGGCTTCGCCAAGGCCTATGCCCGTGCCGTGGGCGCCGACGAAGTCGCGATCGCCGCGGAGCTCCGGGGCGAACTCGGCCGCCATCCCGAGCGCGCCGCACCGGTGCCTTCCTATGAGATGAGCGATCCGGCGCGTGTGCCGCCGCGTGGTCTCGCATGGGCGGGACTGATCGTCGGGCTGCTCGTGCTCGTCGGCGTCGTCCTGTGGTACGGCACCGACCTGTTCCGCGGCAGCGCACCGCCACCCGAGAGTCTCGCGCCCACCGAAGGCACCTCGGCGGGCGCGCCGGGCGACAC
>JAEWCK010000128.1 GCA_023390675.1 Pseudomonadota bacterium | reverse complement strand
TTATCCGACCGGGCAGAACCTGCGCTTCGGCGCGGGGATCGGCGGGCGGCTCTACACCAATTTCGGCCCGATCCGCATCGACGTGGCGACGCCGATCGCGCGCAAGCCCGGCGAATCGAAGGTGTCGATCTACGTCTCGATCGGGCAGGCCTTCTGATGGCCGAGGACGCGCCCGACGTGGTGGTCGTGCGGCAGCCGCTCTGGGTCCGCATCGCCAAGTGGACCGGCATCGCGCTGATCGCGCTGGCGCTGCTGCTCGTGGCGGCGATCCTCGCGCTCAACACCCAGCCCGGGCGGCGCTTCGTGGCGGACCAGATCGGGCGGATGGCGCTGGGCGGCGGGCTCAATTTGAAGATCGGCCGGATCGACGGGTCGCTCTACGGCGCGATGGTGCTGCGCGACGTGCAGGTGCGCGACAAGCAGGGGACCTTCGCCACGTCGCGCGAGATCGCGGTCGACTGGCGGCCCTTTGCGTATCTGGGGAATCGCATCGACGTGCGCAGCCTCGCCAGCCCCGAGGTCAAGCTGCTCCGCCGCCCCGCGCTCGAGCCCTCGGGCAACCCCGATGCGCCGCTGCTTCCCGACCTCAACATCGACATCGGCAAGCTCGACATCGCCCGGATCGACATCGCGCCTGCGGTGGACGGCGAGCGCCATATCGGCCGCCTGGCCGGGAGCGCGCATCTCGCCGACGGCCGCGCGCAGCTCGACATAAACGGCGCGACGATTTCCGCGCCCGGCGTGACCGGAGGCGACCGGATCGCGCTCAAGCTCGACGCCACGCCCAAGGCGAACAAGCTCGACATCGCCCTCAAGCTCGACGCTCCCGCCAAGGGCCTCGTCGCGGGGCTCGCGGGCCTCGAAGCGCCGCTCGCGCTGACGATCGACGGCAGGGGAAGCTGGGCGAGCTGGCAGGGCAGGGCGCTGGGCAATCTCGGCGGCTCGGAACTCGCAAACCTCTCGATTTCCGCGCAAAATGGCCGATTCCAGGTCCGCGGTCCGCTCCACCCCGGGCTCTATATGAAGGGCCCCGTCGAGCGCCTCGCCGCTCCGCAACTCGACTTCGCCCTTGACGCCAAATGGGCCGACCGCCGCGCCGACGGCATTCTCAAACTGCATTCGAACGCGCTCTCGGTTGAAGCGGAGGGCGGAGTGGATCTCGGGCGCAACAGCTACGACAATCTTCACGTCGACGCGCTGCTGCTCACGCCAGGCGCGATCGCGCCGAACCTGCGCGGCCGTTCGATCCGCGCGGCGCTGGCGCTCAACGGCGCATTCGACAAGCCTGTGGTCGACTACAAGCTTCAGGCCGCCTCGCTTGCCTTCGGCGAAACCGGCGTCGAGCAGCTCTATGCCGAGGGCCGCGCCCGCGTCGATGCCGACCGCATCCTCGTGCCGGTCCACGCGCGCGCAGCGCGGGTGAGCGGGCTCAACGCCGCGGCGGGCGGGCTGGTGACCAATCTCACCGTGAACGGCGATCTCGCGATTTCGGGCAACCAGATCCTCTCCGATAACCTCAAGCTGCACTCCGACCGGATCGACGCCACGGCAATCATTGCCGCGGACCTAGGCAAGGGGCGCTACACGGGCGCGCTCAAGGGGCGCGTCAACGACTATCAGATCGCCGGCGTCGGCGTGGTCGATCTGAGCACCGATGCGGAGCTGTTCGCCGCGCCGGGCGGCGGCTGGGGCATTCGCGGGCATATCGCGGGGACGACGCGCAAGATCTTCAGCGACGGCGCGCGGCAGTTCCTCGGCGGCAATGCGGTCGCCTCGGCACGGCTGGTGCTCGATCCGCGCGGCATCGTCGCGATCAGCGACGTACGGATGAAGGCGCCCGATTTCCGGATCACGCGCGGGTCGGGCCGCTATGATCCGGCGGGGCCGATCCTGATCGACGCCGACGCGGTCTCGAACACCTATGGTCCGCTGACCGCGCGCGTGACCGGCACGCTCAACGCTCCCGAGGTGCTGCTCAAGGCCCCGCGGCCCGGACTTGGAGTCGGGCTGGCCGATCTCGTTGCGCGCATCAAGGGGCGCGGCGGAGCCTATGCCGTGACGGCGAGCGGCGGCACCGATTACGGCCCCTTCAACGCCGATGTGGTGGTGCACACCGGAGCACTGCTCGCGGTCGACGTGAACAGCGGACGCTTTGCGGGAATGGATATTTCGGGCCATGTCGCGCAGACGCGCGCGGGGCCGTTCGAAGGCGATCTCACGTTCAGCGGATCCGGCGTTACCGGCCATGCGGGCCTCTCGGCGCAGGGCAAGCTCCAACGCGCCGACATCAACGCCACCGCCGCCAACGCGACGATCCCCGGCGCGGCGAAGCTCAGCATCGGGCGGGCACTGATCACCGGCAGCGTGGTGCTTGCCGACACGCCCGAGATCGTCGGCGACGTGCAGGTCGCGAATCTGCGCCAGGGCAATTTCGTGCTCAAGGCCGCGCGGGCGAAGATCGACTATCGCGGTGGCAGCGGCGCTGCGCAGGCCTTCGCCACCGGATCCACCGGCGTGCCGTTCCAGATCGCCGCTAACGCGCGGCTCTCGCCCCAGGAATGGCTGGTCGCGATCCAGGGGCAGGGGAGCGGCGTCAAATTCCATAGCGTCCAGCCCGCGCGGATCGCGATCCGCGGCAAGACCTATCATCTGCTCCCGACCCGGATCGACTTCGACAATGGCAGCGCGCGGCTGGCCGGCAGCTATGGCGACGGGCTGGTGCTGCAGGCGCGGCTCGACAAGCTCGATCTCGCCGCGGTCAACGCATTCGTCCCCAATCTCGGCATCGGAGGCACTGCCACCGGCAGCCTCGATTTCGCGCAGACCAGTCCCGCGGCTTTCCCGAGCGCCGACGCGCGGCTCGAAATCGCCGACTTCACGCGATCGAGCCTCGCGACAGTGTCGACGCCGGTCAATGTCAGCTTCGTCGGCAAGCTGCTTCCCGACGGCGGCGATGCGCGTGCGCTGATCAAACGCGGGACCACGACGATCGGCCGCGTGGTTGCGACGCTCAGGCCCCTCGGGCCCGAGGCGGGAAGCTGGACGACGCGAATGCTCGCTGCGCCGCTATCCGGCGGGGTTCGCTACAACGGGCCTGCGGCGGTGCCTTTCTCGCTCGCTGGACTCTCGGGCCAGCAGCTGAGCGGGCCGATCGGTATCGCAGCCGATTTCTCCGGACGCGTACGCACGCCGCAGCTGACGGGCGTCGTGCGCGCGACCAACCTCACTTACGACAACGAGACCTATGGCACTCGGCTGACCAACATGAAGGTCGACGGGCAATTCTCGAACGACGCATTCATCCTCAATTCGCTCACCGCCACTGCCGGTGACGGCACGGTGACTGCGCAGGGACGTGTCGGGCTGTCGGCGGCGAACGACTATCCGATCAGCCTGACCGCCGACCTCAACAATGCGCGCCTCGCGCGGAGCGATGCGCTGGGGGCGACCGCGACGGGCAAGATCAC
>JAEWCK010000095.1 GCA_023390675.1 Pseudomonadota bacterium | reverse complement strand
GGTCCTGACAGCCCGCGAGCGCAAAAGATGAGCGCAAAAGAGAGGAAGAGCGTCATGGCCAGGATCGCCCGGCGTGGGCTGTTCGTCGCGGGGCTGAGCCTCCCGCTCGTCGTGGGGGGGGGGGGGGGGCGCCGCCGGGGGGGGGGGGGGGCCGGGAAGCCATCATATCGGCAGGGAATCCTCCCCCTCCGTCAGGCTTCGCCTGCCACCTCCCCCTGGCGGGGGAGGATGATGGAATCGCGCCACTCATGCCCCGTCCATCAGCACGAAGCTGTCCTTGGTGCCGCCGCCCTGGCTCGAATTGACCACGAGCGAGCCTTCGCGCAGCGCGACGCGAGTGAGGCCACCGGGGACGACATGGACGCCGTCACTGCCGGTGAGCACGAAGGGGCGGAAATCGACATGGCGCGGGGCGAGCCCCGCCTCGGTGAGCGTCGGCACGGTCGATAACGCGAGCGTGGGCTGGGCGATGTAGCGATGCGGCTCGGCGATCAGCGCGGCGCGGAATTCCTCGATCTGCTGGCGGGTCGCGGTGGGTCCGACGAGCATGCCGTAGCCGCCCGAGCCGTCGACCAGCTTGACCACCAGCTCGGCGAGGTGATCGAGGACGTATTTGAGCGCCTGCGGCTCGCGGCAGCGGAAGGTCTCGACATTCGGAAGCTTCGCCTCCTGCCCCGAATAGAAGCGGACGATCTCGGGCATGTAGCTGTAGATCGCCTTGTCGTCGGCAATGCCGTTGCCGGGCGCATTGAGGATCGCGACATTGCCCGCGCGGTACGCAGCGATCAGGCCGGGGATGCCGAGCAGCGAATCCGGGCGGAAGGTCAGCGGGTCGAGGAAGTCGTCGTCGATGCGGCGATAGATGACGTCGACCTGGATGCGCCCCGCGATCGTGCGGACGAACACCTTGTCGTCGTCCACGACGAGGTCCGCCGCCTCGACCAGCTCGATCCCCATCGAATCGGCGAGGAAGCTGTGCTCGTAATAGGCCGAGTTGAAATGGCCGGGGGTGAGCACGACGCAGACCGGGTTGCGCTTCGCCCGCGGCGCGACCGAGCGCATCGTGCCAAGCAGCATGTCGGGATAGCTGTCCACCGGCGCGACGCGGAAATCGCGGAACAGCTCGGGGCACAGCCGGATCATCGCCTCGCGATTCTCGAGCATGTACGACACGCCCGAGGGGGTGCGGGCATTGTCCTCGAGCACGAAAAATTCGTCGGCGCCCGTGCGGACGAGATCGATCCCGCAGATATGCGCCCAGACCCCATGCGGCGGGCGAACACCGTCGACCTCGGCGCGGAACTGCTCGTTGAGATAGATCAGCTCGGGCGGGATCACGCCTTCCTTGAGGATGCGGCGCTCGCCGTAGATATCCTCGAGGAACGCGTTGATCGCCTCGACGCGCTGGACCAAGCCTTCGCACAGCCGGCTCCATTCCTGATGAAGGAAGACTCGCGGCACGATGTCGAAGGGGATGATCCGCTCCGCGGCGTCGCTGTCGCCATAGACGGCGAAAGTAATGCCCAATTGGCGAAACGCGGCCTCGGCGGATTGCTGGCGGCGTGCAAGCTCGGCGGTGTCGGTCTCGGCGACCCATTGCGACAGCGCGGCGAACTCGGGGCGCGGAGCGTCAGGCCCGCCATGCCCCCAGATTTCGTCGAACGCCCCGTTTGAGCCCATGCGCCTCCCAAGTGCCGGAACCGCCGACGGGTTCCATGCTGCATCGGTTTGTTGCGATGCACAAGGGGCGGTTAAGAACGCTGGGCGAGATCGGTCAGCGTGGCCTGGGTGAGGATCTGGGGGAGCACGCGCGGCGCGGGCTCGCCGGGGACGTACCAGAGATAGAGCGGGACGCCGGCGCGGTTGTGCTTCTCGATGAAGCGGCCGAGCGCGGGATCGCCGCTGGTCCAGTCTCCGACGAGCACCGCGACATTGTGGTCGGCGAGCGCCTTCGCGACCGGCGCAGTCTCGATCACGGCCTTTTCGTTGACCTTGCAGGTGATGCACCAGTCGGCGGTGAAATAGGCGAAGACCGGGCGGCCCTGCGCGGTCAGCTGGCCGAGGCGGGCTTCGCTGAACCGCTCGGCGCCGGCTAGCGGGGCGCTTGTCGCTGCGCCCGGCCGGACGAAGGCGATAGCCGCGACGGCAATCACGAGCAGCGGAATCGCTGGCAGCCAGGCGTGCTCGCGTCCGCGCAACTGCCGAAGCCCGGCCCACCACAGCGCGAAACCGGTGAGCAAGGCGGCGGCGAGACCGATTGCCATGCCGTCCACGCCGGCCTCCTGCCCGAGCACCCAGGCGAGGCCGAGCGCGGTGAGGAACATCGGGATCGAGAGGATACGCCGGAGCGTCGCCATCCATGCGCCGGGTTTCGGCAGGCGGCGGCGGAGCGCTGGGACGAAGCCGATGAGCAGGAACGGGAGCGCGATGCCGAACCCGAGCCCGGCGAAGATCGCGAGCGCGGCGGGCCAGGGCAGGACGAGCGCCGCGCCCAATGCCGCACCCATGAAGGGGCCGCTGCACGGCGTCGCGATGAACGCGGCGAGCGCGCCGGTCAGGAATGCCCCGCCCGTTCCGGCCGCCGCGGCGCGATTGACGAAGCGGGGCGCGCCCAGCTCGAACAGCCCGGCAAGGTTGAGCGCGATGCCGGTGACGAGCAGGAGCAGGATGAGGATGACGCGCGGGTCCTGCAGCTGGAATGCCCAGCCGAGGCTCGCGCCCCCCGCGCGCAAGCCGAGCAGCAACCCGCCGAGCGCGAGACAGACGAGCACGACGCCCGCGGTATAGGCCAGCGCCTCGCCGCGCGGATCGCCGTCCTGCCCTTTGGCGAGGCTCAGCGCCTTCAGGCCCAGGATCGGGAAGACGCAGGGCATGACGTTGAGCAGCAGCCCGCCGAGCACCGCTCCGCCCAACGCCACCAGCGCGGTCCACCACAGCGAGGCCGGCGGTGCGGCGGGAGGCACCGCACCGGGCACGGCATGGACCGTGAAGCCCTGCCCGCCCAGCGCGAGCACGCCGTCGATCGCTGCAGGATTGGCTTTGGCCCTGGTCTCGACGACGATGCGGTCGCCGTCGCGGCTGATCGTCTGCGGCGCGGCATAATCGATCGCGCCTTGGGTTCGCGGGTAGAAATAGCCCTCTCCCCCCATGGCGCGCGCCGGAAACGGAATGCCGATGCGAACGGCGCCGTTGTCGACCTGATAGCGCGCTTCGGCCCCGAGCGGCTTGGGAAGCGCGGCGCGCCACTTGTCGAACATCGCGCGGCGATCCGTCGGCACTGTGCCATCGCCGGCCGTCAGCTCGGTCGAAAGGCTGGCATGGCCGGGGACGCAGATCGTGTCCGAACAGACGAGATAGGAGAGGTCCAGCGCGACCGGCAGCTTGCCCGTGGCGTTGGGGGTAATGTCTAGCGTCACCAGCGGCGCGAAGGGGCCCTCGTAGACGTAGTTCATCAGCCCGGCTATTACGAGCCGCTGGGGCACCGGATACCGGATCGGGCCTGCCGAAACTCCGACAGGCAGCGTCCATTTGGCGGTCGCGGGGAAGCCGGCGTCGCCGGGATTCTCCCAATAAGCATGCCAGCCCTTTTGCGGCACCGATTCGAGAGCGATGGTGACACTGGTGCCCGGCGCGGGGTGCTCGGTCTCGGCAATAATGCGGATCGAGACATGCTGCTCCTGCGCGCGTGCAAGGCCGGGCGCGAGCGCGAGCAGCACCGCCATCAATGCGAAACGAAACCACGCCATGGGAGCATCCCTTGCCGGAATTCCGTCTCCGGGCAATAGCAGGGGCGGGCTCCATCCAGATCATGCCGGAGGTGGCACTTGAAGAAACTGGTTTCGTCGCTCGCTGCAGGGCTTGCGCTGCTCGCCGCCACGCCGATTGCCGCCCAGGACGCCCGGAGGCCCGCGCCCAGGCTGATCGTGGTGATCTCGGTCGACCAGTTTTCGGCCGATCTCTTCGCCGAATATCGCAACCGCTTCACGGCCGGCTTCGCGCGCCTGCTCTCGGGCGCGGTGTTCCCCGCGGGCTATCAGAGCCATGCCGCGACCGAGACCTGCCCCGGCCATTCGACGATCCTGACCGGGGCACGCCCCGCGCGCACCGGCATCATCGCCAACGACTGGACCGACTTCAAAACGGCGCGCGCGGACAAGAGCGTCTATTGCGCGGAAGACGAAACCGCGCCGGGATCGACCTCCGACCATTATACCGTCTCCGACGTCCATCTGAAGGTGCCGACGCTCGGCGAGTGGATGAAGGCCGCCGATCCCGCGAGCCGCGTCGTCGCGGTCTCGGGCAAGGACCGTTCGGCCGTGATGATGGGCGGGCACAAGACCGACGAGATCTGGTGGTGGGACGGCAAGGGCGCCTTCACCAGCTATGCCGGACGCGCGATGCCGCCGATGGTCGCGCGGATGAACGCCAATATCGCCGGGCGGATCGCCGAGGCGCAGCCTGCGATGGATCTGCCCGGCTATTGCGAGGCCAAGT
>JAEWCK010000046.1 GCA_023390675.1 Pseudomonadota bacterium | reverse complement strand
TCTCCCCGGAGGGGAGAGGGAGTTTTAGGACGGCAGATCCAGGATCCGCTTGGCGACGATGTTGAGCTGGATCTCGCTCGTTCCGCCTTCGATCGAATTGGCCTTGGTCCTGAGCCATGCGCGCGCCGCGGCGCCGTGGTCGCTCGCGTCGCTTTCCCATTCGAGCGCGTCGGAGCCGCCCGCGGCCATCTGCAGCTCGTGGCGCGCCTTGTTGAGCTCGGTGCCGTAGTACTTCATCATCGAGGGCTGGGCGGGGTGCGCCTTGCCGGCCTTCAATTCGTCGATGAACTTCTCCGAGCAGGCGCTGAACGCCTTCGAGCGCACCTGGAACAAGGCGATCTGCGCGCGCAGGAGCGGGTCGACGCCCTTGCGCGCTGCTTCGACCAAGGGGTCGGCGCCGCTGCCGCCCAAGCCGAAGCCCGAGATCATCTCGCGCTCGTGGCCGAGCAGATATTTGGCGACGTCCCAGCCCTTGTTGAGCTCGCCGAGCAGGTTCGCCTTGGGCACCTTCACATCGTCGAAGAAGGTCTCGCAGAAGGGCGAATAGCCCGAGATCAGCAGGATCGGCTTCGTGCTGACGCCGGGCGAGGCCATGTCGAACAGCAGGAAGCTGATCCCGCCTTGCTTGACGGTCTTGTCGGTGCGGACGAGGCAGAAGATCCAGTCGGCCTGGTCGGCGTAGCTGGTCCACACCTTCTGGCCGTTGACGACGAAATGGTCGCCCGCATCCTCGGCGCTGGTCTGGAGGCCGGCGAGGTCCGAGCCGGCATTGGGCTCCGAATAGCCCTGGCACCAGCGGATCTCGCCGCGCGCGATCCTGGGGAGATGGTCGCGCTTCTGTTCCTCGGTGCCGTATTTGAGCAGCGCCGGTCCGAGCATCGAGATGCCGAAGCTGTTCAAGGGATTGCGGCATTTGAGCCGCGCCATTTCCTCGCGGAGGATCTTGGTCTCGGCCGGCGACAGCCCGCCGCCGCCATATTCGCTCGGCCAGTCGGGCACCGTCCAGCCGCGCGCGGCCATGCGATCGAGCCAGATTTTCTGGTCGGGGTGCGCGTAATGCGGGTTGCGGCCGCCCCAGGTGACTTCCTTGTCGGACTTGGGCGGCGTGCGCATCGTTTCCGGGCAATTGGCTTCGAGCCATGCCCGGGTCTCGGCGCGGAACTGCGTGAGGTCGGTCATCATTCCTCTTTCGTCATCCCGGCGAAAGCCGGGATCTCGTGCCACAGGCCGCGCGCTTGCGGCCTGAGACCCCGGCTTTCGCCGGGGTGACGCGCTAGTTGAACTTCTCGCCCTTCTCCGCCTTCTCGCGAAGGAGCGGCGCTACCTCGAAGCCGTGCTTCTCGAGCCCCGCGACGATCTTCGGCAGCCCTTCGGTGTCCGCCCAGAACATCGGGCCGCCGCGATAGACCGGCCAGCCATATCCGTAGATCCACACCACATCGATATCGGACGCGCGCTGGGCCTTGCCTTCGGCGAGGATCAGCGCGCCTTCGTTGACCATCGGATAGAGCGTGCGCTCGATGATCTCCTGATCGGTGATGTCGTGCTGCGGGGTGCCGGTCTTCTTGCGGAAATCCTCGATGATCTCGGCGACGCGGGGGGAGGGCGAGGGGTTCCTTTTCTCGTCGTAATCGTAGAAGCCCGCGCCCTTCTTCTGCCCCCAGCGGCCCTCGGCGGCGAGCGCGTCGCGGATGCTCTCGATGCGGGTGGGGTCGCGGTGCCAGCCGATGTCGACGCCGGCGAGGTCGGACATCTGGAACGGCCCCATCGGCATGCCGAAATCGACATGGACCTTGTCGATCTGCTGCGGCGTGGCGCCTTCCATCAGCAGCTTCATCGCCTCGACCTGGCGCGGCATCAGCATGCGGTTGCCGATGAAGCCGTGGCACACGCCCGCGACCACCGCGACCTTCCTGATCTTCTTGGAGATCGCCATTGCCGTCGCGAGGACGTCGTCGGCGGTCTTCGCGCCGCGGACGATCTCGAGCAGCTTCATCACGTTGGCGGGGGAGAAGAAATGGAGGCCGAGCACGTCCTGCGGGCGCGAGGTGGAGGCGGCGATCTCGTCGATATCGAGGTAGGACGTGTTCGAGGCTAGAATCGCGCCGGGCTTCGCGATCCTGTCGAGCTTGCCGAAGACGTCCTTCTTGACCTCCATGCTCTCGTACACCGCCTCGATGATCAGGTCGCAATCGGCGAGGTCGTCGAAGTCGAGCGTCGGCCTGAGCAGGCCCATCGCGGCTTCGACCTGCGCGGGCGTCATCCGGCCCTTGGCGGCGGTGGCCTCGTAATTCTTGCGCATCGTGGCGGTGCCGCGGTCGAGCGCGTCCTGCGCCATCTCGACGATCGTCACGGGCACGCCGGCCGAGAGGAAGTTCATCGAGATGCCGCCGCCCATCGTGCCCGCGCCGATCACGCCGACGCGGTTGATCGGGCGGAGCGCGAGGTCCTCGGGGATGCCGTCGATCCTGGCCGCCTTGCGCTCGGCGAAGAAGATGTGGCGGAGCGCCGCGGACTGGGTGCCCATGATGAGCTTCATGAAGTTCATCCGCTCGGCCTGGACGCCCTCGGCATAGGGCTTGCCGGCGGTTTGCTCGATCAGGTCGATGATCGTCGCTGGCGCCTCGAACCCGCGCATGCGCCTTGCGTTGGCGGCGCGGAACTTGTCGAAGACGGCGGGGTCGACGGTGATCGGGCGCTCGCTCGAGCGCGGGATCGGCTTGCCGACCATCTCCTGTGCGAACGCCACCGCATCGGCGAGGAGGCTGTCCTCGCCGGCGAGGCGGTCGACGAGGCCGGCGTCCCTGGCGGCCTGCGCCGAGACCGGGTCGCCCTTGGCGGCGAGCTCGAGCGCGAATTCGACGCCGGCCACCCGCGGCATGCGCTGCGTGCCGCCCGCGCCGGGGAGGATGCCGAGCTTGACTTCGGGGAGGCCGAACTTCGCCGAGGGCACGGCGATCCGATAGTGCGACGCCAGCGCCACTTCGCACCCGCCACCGAGCGCCGTACCGTGCACCGCGGCGACCACGGGCTTGTCGAGCGCCTCGATCTGATCGACCAGCACGGGCAGCGAAGGTTCCTGCATCGGCTTGCCGAACTCGGTGATGTCGGCGCCCGCGAAGAAGGTCTTGCCCGCGCAGGCGATGACCACCGCCTTGATCGAGTCGTCGGCCTTCGCTTCCTCGATCCCCGCCTGCAGCCCCTGCCGCACCGCCGCGCCGAGCGCGTTCACCGGCGGGTTGTCCGAAGTGAGGATCAGGACGTCGCTTTGGCGGCTGGTGGTGACTACGGACATCTGCTTCTCCGACTTCATTTATCGTCATCCCGGCGGAAGCCGGGATCCAGAGTTGTACGCGATGCCCCTTTGGCCCTGGGTCCCGGCTTTCGCC
>JAEWCK010000034.1 GCA_023390675.1 Pseudomonadota bacterium | reverse complement strand
CGGAAGGACGCCTGGAACGTCCAGGTCTCGCGCGCGGTCACCTATCAGTCGCTCAGCCTCGTCGCGATCGCCGCCTATTTTGCGCTGCTCGCGCTCGCCACCTCGGCGATTGCGACGGTGGGCGGCAGCAATGCCCGCGTGCTCCAGACCGCCTTCGTGTTCGGCTCGACCGCGGCGATCCTCACGCTCGTCTCGAATTCGTGGCTGCGCGCCTGGGTCAAGGTCAAGCTCGCCAAGCATCTCTTCCGCCACCGCTACGACTATCGCACCGAATGGATGCGCTTCACCGAAACGCTGGGGGCGCCGCAGGGCGGCGCCGCGCTCGACGAGCGCATCGTCAAGGCGATGGCCGATCTGACTGACTCCCCCGCAGGCGTGCTCCTCGTCCCCGATTCCGGCGGGCTCGGCCCGGGAGCGAGCTGGAACTGGGATCGCGCCACGCTGCCCGCGTCGAGCGATGCGCCGCTCGCCCATCATCTGCGCGAGACCGGCCGGATCGTCGAGCTCGACCAGGCGCGCCGCCACGAAGCGAGTGCCGACGCAGCGGCCGTGCCGCAATGGATGCTCGACCAGGCCGAGGCGTGGGTCCTTGTCCCTCTCCCGCATCTCGGCGACCTCGCCGGAGCGATCCTGCTCGCGCGCCCGCCCGTCGACCGCGCGCTCGACTGGGAGGATTTCGACCTGCTCCGCGTCGCCGGACGCCAGCTCGCCTCCTACCTCGCCGAAGCCCGCGCGCAGGACGCGCTCGCCGAGGCGCAGCGCTTCGACGAGTTCAATCGCCGCTTCGCCTTCATCCTCCACGACATCAAGAATCTGGTGAGCCAGCTGACCCTGACCGCACGCAACGCCGAGCGCCACGCCGACAAGCCCGAATTCCGCGCCGACATGGTGGCGACGCTCAAGGACTCCGCCGAGCGGATGAACGCGCTGCTCGCGCGGCTCTCGCAGCATCATCGCGGCCGCGCCGAGGCGCCGCACGCGGTCGAGATCGTCCCGCTCGTCGAGCGAGTCGCCGCGGCGCGCAAGGGCCAGCTTCCGCTCGCCGTCACCGGGGTGCGCGCCGCGGTCGCGCATGCCGATCCGGCGGGGCTCGAGCAATTGCTCGGCCATCTCGTCCAGAACGCGATCGAGGCAAGCCCGGCGGCGGAGCCCGTGACGCTCAATGTCCGCGCGGATGGCGAACACGTCACGATCGAAGTCATCGATCACGGTACGGGCATGTCCCCCGCCTTCATCCGCGACAAGTTGTTCAAGCCCTTCGTCTCGTCCAAGCCGGGCGGGTTCGGCATCGGGGCATTCGAGGCGCGCCAGCTCGCGCGTGCCATGGAGGGCCGCATCGAAGTCCAGTCGCGCGAGGGCAAGGGCACGCGCTTCGCGGTGATCCTCAAGGCCGCGCACGCCGCCGATCTCCCCGTCGGGAGGGCCGCATGAGCGACGCCAAGCCCCGCCTGCTGATCGTCGAGGACGATGCCGGGCTCCAGCGGCAATTGCGCTGGGCCTATGACGGCTATGAAATCCACTGCGCCGCCAATCGCGATGAAGCGATCGCGCTGGTCCGCGCCGAAGAGCCGCCCGTGGTGACGCTCGATCTCGGCCTGCCGCCCGATCCCGACGGCACGTCCGAAGGCTTCGCGACGCTGGAGGCGATCCTGTCGCTCCGCCCCGATACCAAGGTGATCGTCGCCTCCGGGCACGGCGCGCGCGAATCGATGCTGCGCGCGATCGAGATGGGCGCGTGGGACTTTTACCAGAAGCCGATAGACATCGACGCGCTCGGCCTGATCGTCGCGCGCGCCTTCCACGTCCACGCGCTCGAAGCCGAGAACCGCCGCCTCGCCGCACGCGCAGAGGCGGGCGCGGTGCTAGGCGGCATGATCACCGGCTCGCCCGAGATGCTCAAGGTCACCCGCACGATCGAGCGCGTCGCCGGCGCCGACGTCTCGGTGATGCTGCTGGGCGCCAGCGGTACCGGCAAGGAACTGCTCGCCCGCGGCCTCCACGACGCCAGCCGTCGCAAGGGCGCGTTCGTCGCCATCAACTGCGCCGCGATCCCCGAAACTCTGCTCGAATCCGAGCTGTTCGGCCACGAGAAGGGCGCGTTCACCGGCGCGGTCAAGACCACCGAGGGCAAGATCGAGCTCGCACATGGCGGCACGCTGTTCCTCGACGAGATCGGCGATGTGCCGCTCCCGCTCCAGGTCAAGTTGCTGCGTTTCCTGCAGGAACGCGTGATCGAGCGTATCGGCGGGCGCAAGGCGATCCCGGTCGACGTGCGCGTCGTCTGCGCCACCCACCAGGATATCGACGCGATGGTCGCCGACGGGCGTTTCCGCGAAGATCTCTATTACCGCCTCGCCGAGATCGTCGTGCGCATCCCGAGCCTCGCCGAGCGTCCCGGTGACGCCGGGCTGCTCGCGCGCCACTTCCTCCACAAATACGCCGCCGCGATGAACGCCGGCGCGAAGAGCTTCGCGCCCGACGCGCTCGCCGCGATCGACGCGTGGAGCTGGCCCGGCAATGTCCGCGAGCTCGAGAACCGCGTGAAGCGCGCGGCGATCATGGCCGACGGCAAGCAAGTCGGCGCCGCCGATCTCGACCTCGAAAGCGCCCAGGAAGACGCGTTGCCGATCAACCTGAAGGCCGTTCGCGAGGCCGCCGACCGCAAGGCGATCCGCTTGGCGCTCGCCCGCGCCGAAGGCAATATCTCGGGCACCGCAAGGCTGCTCGGGATCAGCCGCCCCACTCTCTATGATCTGATGAAGGCCTATGACCTCCAGCCGTAAACGCTCCCGCGCGCCTTCGCGCCCGCCGATGCTTCGGCGCCTGCTGGTCATCGCCGGCGGTCTTGCCGTGTTCGCAGTCGCGCTCGTCGCGTGGTTCACGCTGGTCTCGGGCCGGGTCAGCCCCGCCCAGGCGGCCGACGCCCTCGCCCAGAGCCAGGCGATGCTCAAGGCGAGCAACGCCAATGGCGCAAAGGCCCAGGCGCTCGTCGCGGTGCGCGGTGCCCCGGGCGACCCGCAGGCGCACCTCGCGCTCGCCCGGGCGATGCTCGCGCTGGAAGACGGCGTCGGCGCCGAGGCCGAAATCCAGCGCGCCGTCGATGCCGGCTACGACGCGAAGCTCGTCCACCATCTGCGCGCGCAGGCCTTCCTGCTCGAAGGCGAGGAAGAGAAAGCCGTCGCGGAGGTCGAAAAGACCGCCCCGCAATTCCGCCCCTATGGCCTGCGCATCCGCGCCCGCGCGATGACTGCGCTCGGCAATCTCGCCGCCGCGCGCGACTCGCTCGACGAGGCCATCCGGATCGCCCCCAACGACGGCGACGTCTGGACCGATCTCGGCCGCTTCCGCTACGTCGCCGGCGACCTGCTGGGTGCCGCTGAAGCCAGCGAACGCGCGGTCAAGCTTGCCCCCGGCAACATCGAAGCGCTGGTACTACGCGGCGAGCTGGTGCGCAGCCAGTTCGGCCTCGTCGCCGCGCTTCCCTGGTTCGAGGCAGCGCTCAAGCGCGACAATTATCACCACCACGCGCTGATCGAATATGCCGCGACGCTGGGCGATTCGGGCCGCACCGTCGACGCGCTCGCCGCCACGCGCCGCGCATTGGAATCGCGCCCGGGGAGCCCGCAGGCGCTCTATCTCCAGGCAGTGATCGCTGCCCGCGCGGGCAATTACGACCTCGCCCGCGCGATCCTCGAGCGCACCCAGGGCGCGATCGATTCGACTCCCGGCGTGATGCTGCTCTCAGGCACGCTCGACCTCGAAAAGGGCGATTACGAGCAGGCGATCGGAAAGCTGCGCAATCTCGTCGGCATGCAGCCGATGAACATCACTGCGCGCAAGCTGCTCGCGGTCGCATTGCTCCGCACCGACAGCGCGCGCAACGCGATCGACACGCTCCGTCCCGTCGTCGCGCGCAGCGATGCGGACAGCTATGCGCTCACTCTCGCCGCGCGGGGGTTCGAGCGGATCGGCGACCGCGCCGCCGCCGCGCGCTTCCTCGATCGCGCCGCTTATCCGGTGGTAGGCGAGGCGGGCTCCTTCGCGAGCGACGACAGCCTGCCCGTGGTCGCCGCCGACGCTGCCGAGCGGCCGGGCGATCCCGATGCGATCGTCCCGCTTATCCGCGCGCAGATCGCCGGCGGCGACAAGCCTGGTGCGCTCGCCCGCGCGCAGGACGTCGCGGCGAAGAATTCGGGCGCGCCGGCGGCGCATCTCGTCTTGGGTGACGTGCTGATGCTGATGGACCGCGCCGCCGACGCCGCCGCGGAATATCAGCGCGCCGCCGATTTGCGCTTCGACGAGCCGACGATGCTGCGCCTCGTCGAAGCGCTCGATCGCGCCGGCCGCCGCGAAGACGCCGCCAATGCGCTCGCCTTGTTCCTCTCGCAAAACCCCGTCGACATCGCCGCACTCCGCTTGTCGGCGCACTGGCAGCTCGCGGCCGGCGACTATGACGCCGCGATCGACAGCCTGGAGGAAATCCGCGCGCGGATCGGCGACGGCGACGCCGCGCTCGATGCCGAGCTCGCCGCCGCTTATGCCGGCGCGGGCGAGACCGGCACTGCGGTCGAGTTTGGCGAGGCGGCCTATGGCCTCTCCCCCGCCAATCCCGCCGTCGCCGACGCCTATGGCTGGGCGATGTTCCGCGGCGGCGACGCCAACGGCGCGCTCGAACTGCTCCAGAAGGCCGTGGTTCTCGCCCCGCGCCACGCGGGCCTGCGCTGGCACCTCGCGCAGGTCTACGCCTCGCTCGGCCGCAAGCCCGAGGCGATCCTGCACGCCCGGGCCGCGCTCGCCGATCCGAGCTTCGCTGACAAGGCGGCGGCACAGGCGTTGATAGCGAAGATGGGGTGAGACGACCCGCGGCGCGCGTTATAGCGTGCCGATGACCGATCCCCTCGCCCGCATCGCCGATGCGCTCGAACGCCTCGCGCCACCGCCTGCACCGCCCGCGGACCTCCACGCCCATCCCGCTTATGTCTGGCGCGGCGATGCGCTCGTGCCCGCGCGCGCCTTCGATCCCCTCCCGGTCGCATTGCTCCACGGCATGGACGCGCAGCGCGACGCGCTTGTCGCCAATCTCGAGCGGCTCGCGGCGGGCCATGCCGCGCAGGACGTATTGCTCTGGGGCGCGCGCGGCACCGGCAAGTCGGCTTTGGTCAAGAGCGCGGTCGCCGCGGTCCAGGCAAGCGGCGGCGATCTCGCGCTGGTCGAGGCCGTCACCGGTCATCTCGACACCCTCCCCCGCCTCTTCGCGCTGCTTGCTGAGGCGAGGCGCCCGTTCGCGATCTTCCTAGACGATCTCGGCTTCGACGCCGCGGGCGACGCACGCGCGCTGCGCTCGCTGCTCGAAGGGGGCGCCGAGGCGCGCCCCGCCAACACGCGGCTGCTCGTCACCTCGAACCGCCGCCATCTCGTCGCGCGCGACATCGCCGAGCAGGCGAGCGCGATCAATCCGCGCGACAGCGTCGACGATCAGCTGGCCCTTGCCGACCGCTTCGGGCTCAGCCTCGGCTTCCACGTCGTCGATCAGGATACCTATGTCGCGATCGTCCGCGGCTATGCAGAGACGCACGGCCTCGCCTTCGATCCCGCGGAGGCGATCGGCTGGGCGACGCGGCGCGGCAGCCGCTCGGGGCGCGTCGCGTGGCAATATGTCGTCGATCTGGCGGGGCGTTCGGGCAAGGCGCTTTAGAATCTGCTTGATCCAGATTAAGGCAACCATCGCAGGTACTTGACTCGCACGCACGCCCATTTCTCAATCCGTGCATATGGGGCGAATAGGGGAACTCGACCTGCCCGATCGGCTGGCGCCTGGCGGTAATAGCTGGGTGGTGCAGATCGTCTTTGCGCTGCTCGTCACGGGCGCAGGAGTTGCCCTGCGCGCAGTGATCGACAGCTTCGCGCCCGCAGCTGGACCGTTCTCGCTGGGCTTCCCCGCCGTGCTGATCGCCACGCTGTTCGGCCGTTGGCAGGCAGGCGTCATCACCGGCGTGCTGACCTTGCTGTTCAACTGGTATTTCGTGCTGCCGACGCCGCGCAGCTTCGCGTTCGAAAATGCCCAGGATGTGGGCCGGGTGGTGCTCGCCGCGATCAACTACGCCGCTGTGATCGTCATCGCCGAGCTGTTCCGCCGTTCGGTGCGGCTTGCCGCGAGCGAGCGCGATCGTCAGGTCGCCGAGCGCGACTTGTTCCTCGTCGAATTCGATCACCGGGTGAAGAACAACTTCACATTGGTCGCGTCATTGCTCGACATGCAGCGCCGCCGTGCTTCGGGCGAGACCGCGGAAGCGCTCGCTGCGGCGCTCGCCCGGGTCGAGAGCATCGCGCGCGCGCATCGTCACCTCTATCGCGGCGGCGCGTCGCCCGGCGCCGTCGACATGGCGACTTATATGCACGAGCTGTGCGCGGCGCTGGCCGATTCGCTGTTCCTGCGCGGCGCGATCACGCTCGATTGCCATTCGGATCATGCGGCGATCCCGCGCGACCGCGCGGTGTCGATCGGCCTCGTCGTCAACGAGCTCGTCACCAACGCGGTCAAGCACGCCTTTGTCG
>JAEWCK010000008.1 GCA_023390675.1 Pseudomonadota bacterium | reverse complement strand
GGTGTCGCCGATCGCCGCGCCGTCGATCAGCGCGGCGGCGTCGGCCTGGCTCGCCCCTTGGGGGGCGGGCGGGATGGCGGCGGGCGCCGGCGCGGCCAGCAGCAAGGCGAGGGAAGCGAGGCTTGTCGGGACGCGTGCCATTCTATAGTCTCCGAATCACGGTTATATCTTGTCGTAAAACAGAAAGATAATTTTGTAAAATGGCAAATATGGATTCAATCGCGAGGCATGCCCGCCTGCTGCGCGGAGTGGCGCTCACGGGCGCGGCGGTGCTTCCGCTGCTCGCGCTGATCGGGCTCGCCGCGCCCAACCGCATCGTTCAGGTCGATTCGAGCGGGACGCTGCCCTTGTTCTGGGCGGGGCTGGTCGGGGTGGGGCAGGCATTGCTGCTCGCCGCGGCGCTGGTCGCGCTCGCGCGGATGCTCGGCGAGATCGCGGGCGGCCGCATCTTCGCGCCGTCCGCAACCCGCCCGTTCCACGCCTTCGCGCGGCTGGTGCTTTTCTCGGTGATCGCCGGACTGGTGCTGCCGCCCGCGATCGAAGGCGTGCTGATCGTCACCGCCGGATGGCGTCATCTCACGATCGGCATCGACAGCACCGAGTTCGTGCTGCTCCTCGTCAGCTTCGTGCTGTTCCTCGTCGCGCGCCTGTTCGACGAGGCGGCGCGGCTCGAGGAAGAAATGCGGTCGATCGTCTGATGGCGATCACCGTCCGCCTCGACGTGATGCTCGCCCTCAGAAAGGCGCGCTCGAAGGAGCTCGCCCAGCATATCGGCATCACCGAATCGAACCTGTCGCTGCTCAAATCGGGCAAGGTGCGCGGCATCCGCTTCGAGACGCTCGAGAAGATCTGCGAGTATCTCGATTGCCAGCCGGGCGACATCCTGAGCTACGAACCCGACTAGGCCGCTTCGCGAAGTTCCGCCGTCGCCTTGCGCGCGACCACCGGGCGGAAGACCAGCGACAGCACCATCGGCTCGTCGCCCGCGGGCGGCGCGGCGATGATCAGCCCGTTGGGGCTCGCGCGGAACAGGTTGGGCGCCATCGTCTCCATCGCATCGACGCTCGCCTGCGCGGCGATCGTCGATGCGCTGCGGCCCTTCTTCATGTCCTCGACCGCGAGATAGCCGAGCTCCTCGACCTGCACCCATTCGCAGACCCGGCCGAGCTGGATCGCGATCACCGGACGTTGCGGGCCCATCGGCACGCGCATGTGATAATAGCCCTCGGCGGTAGGCCAGGCGGTGAAGTCGACCACGCTCTGCGCCTTCGCGCCGGCGATGATCACCGGCACCTGCAACCCGCCCACTTCGAAGTCGGTGCTCCTGAGGTCGAGCTTGAAACGCGACGCCGTGAAGTTGGCGAGGCTCACCGGCAAGCCCTGCGCCTGGAGCTCGGCCGACATGAACTGCGGCAGCTGATCGTTGTAGAAGGTCATGCCGCGGCGGCGCAGCCCATGCCTGCCGCGATTGGTGTCGACCAGCGCCTCGCTCGCCGCGCTGCCCATATTGTAGTCGAAGTTGAACGCTTCGAAGACGCCGACTTCCTTGGCGTTGGGCAGGAAGAACAGCCGCGCGAAGATCGCCGCGGCGGCGCGGCAGCGGCTGGCGAGGTCGTCCGAATGCGGCGCGCGGACCTGGCCCTTGCCATGCTCGCGGACGAAATCGAGGCACGCCTCCTGGACCAGCCCGCGCGTCGCGTTGTGCGCGGCCTTGGCGTCGACCTTCTCGCGCACCGGCGCGCCCTCGGCGGTGAAGTCGATCGTCGAGCCCTGCTCGACGTTGCAGAGCTGCTCGAGCACCACGATCGAACGCGAGAGCGCGTGAAGCGTGCGATAGTCGAAATTGCGCACGTCGATCATGCCGCGCTTGTCGAGCCCAGACTTGCGCTTCTCGCGAAGGAACACGTAGCGGCCCGTCACCTCGACGTTCATCGCTTCCCTGAGGATCGGCGTCAGCAGGTTCTGGACGGTGCCGTTGTAGCCGATATCGACCAGCATGACGGCGTCGCCGTCGTGCACATCGGCGGCGTTCAGATGCGCGACGAGCTTCTTCATGAAGGCGTTGCGGCGCGTGAAGATCTTGCGCTGGATGTCGCGATCCTTGCGCACCCATTTGGCGAAGCGCGGACGGTCCTCCTTGGGGTCGCCCTTGTCGAACTTCGCATATTCGTGCTCGAACAGCATCAGCTGGCGCGCGAGCGAGCGGACGGGCAGGCGTTCGATCCATTCCTCCAGATAATGGTCGAGGAACTTGTCGTCGGCGATCGAGGCGCGCAGCGCGACGAAGCGGCTGATCTCGACGGTGCGCGCGCCCGCGTCCGGATAGAGCGCCTCGAAGACGCGGAAGGGCAGGTAGCCGTCGCGCATCACGAAGAGCGGGCGGACGGGCTTGCCGGCCTTCGCGCTCGCTTCGTCGAGTTCCTGCTTGATCCAGTGCGCGAAGGTGGCGAGCGCCGGACCCATGATGTCGTGGCCGAGCTGATAGGCCGGTTCGTCCGAACGGCGGAGCGCGATCTGGGCGCGGTGCGCCTGGCAGATCGGCTTGGAGATTCCGGCGGCGGGATCGAGCATCAGCGCCGTCGCCGCTTCCATGCGCAGCCGCGCGGCGGCGTCGGCGTCGAACTGGACCAGGTGGACGGCGTGGAGGCCGTGCTTGTCGGCCGCGATATAGTCGGCGGCGTGGTTGTCGCCGACATGGAGCACCTTGTCCGCCGCGACACCCAACTCGGCGAGGACATGCTCGAAGAGCCCGTCGCGCTTGCCTTCCTGATAGGCGTTGGAGACGAAGACGCGGTCGACCAAGGCAAGCACATCCTCGCCCGCCGCCGCGGCGACGTGCGCGCGCAGCTGCGGTTCGGTCAAATACATGTCGGAGACGAGGATGATCTTGAGCCCGCGGCGCTTCGCTTCGCGCATCAGCGCGACCGTGGGAGCGAAGGCGAAGGCGTGGCGGCGCTCGATCTCGAGTTCGGCGGCGATCGCCGCCTCGATCGCTTCCTCGCCGGCATTGCCCATCATCTCGTGATAGATGTCGGTAAGGCCAATCTCGCGCGCGCCGGTGCGGATCAGCGCGCGCCGGCGGGCGTGCGATTCGGCCCACATCCGCGGCTCGACGCCGCCGCCTTCGAATTCGATGTCGGCGAAGACGTCGGTCGGCGCGTGGGTGTTGCGCCAGATCAGCGTGTCGAAGCAATCGAGCGAGAGGATCTCGATGCCCTCGGGCGCGCGGTCCAGCAGGTCTTCGATCTCGAACGCGCGCACGGTCATCTGCATGGTCTTGTCCCCCGGATTTGGGGGCAATCTGGCCATGCGATGGTTAGGAAGCGGTTAACCCTGTTGCGGCGCCGTAACGCTGGCCTTTTGCGCCTCGACGAGCGCGACCGCGCGCTGGACGGCCGCGTCGATAGACAGGAAGCTGGTGTCGAGCAGCACCGCGTCGGGCGCCTGCGTCATCGGCGCCTCGCTGCGCTTCGAATCGCGCTCGTCGCGTGCCCGGATATCGGCGAGCACCTTGTCGAGGCTGGTTAGCACGCCGTTCTTGCGGAGCTCGAGATGGCGGCGCTGCGCACGGATCATCGGCGTCGCCTTTACGAACAGCTTCACCTCGGCCTCGGGCGCGATCACCGTGCCGATGTCGCGCCCGTCGAGCACCGCGCCGCCGGGCTGGCGCGCGAACTTCTTCTGCCGATTGAGCAACGCCGCGCGCACCAGAGGATGCGCCGAGACGACCGACGCGACGCGGCCCACTTCGTCGGTCCTCAGCCAGGGATCGTCGAGCAGATAATCTTCGAAGCTGCAGGCCGAGACCGCGTCGGCCTCGCGCGCCGGATCGAGCTCCTCGCGCAGCACGCTCGCCGCTACCGCGCGATAGAGCAGCCCGGTGTCGAGATGGGGCAGTCCATAGTGCCTCGCGAGGGCGCGGGCGATGGTGCCCTTGCCCGATGCGGCGGGTCCGTCGACGGCGATGATCATGATTCGGAGTTCGCGGCGCGCGGGCGGCGCGTCAAGGGCCGGAATCGCGAATCGACCGCGCTCATCGCGCGTCGTGCCGCGCCATCCACTGGCGCAGCAGCGCCAGATAGGCGTCGGGCTGGTCGATCGTGATGACGTGCGCCGATTCCCTGATCTCGCGGAAGGTGGCGCCCGGAACGCGGCGCGCGAAGCCGGCGACCGTCGCGGGACGCGCCTCGTCATATTCGCCGCAGACGAACAGCGTGCGCCGCCCGTCGAGCTTCGCGAGCAGCGGTTCGCCGTCATAATCCTTGAGCAGTCCGGTCGAGACGAACTCGCTCTTGCCCCACATCCGCTCGTAGATCGTCTTGCCGGCATGGCCCGGCTGGCTTGCGCGATACTGCGCGACGCCCTCGGCGGGATGGCCGCGATAGACATGGAGACGGTAGAATTCCTCGGTCGCCGCGTCGCACTGCGCGGCGGGCGGCGGCGCGGCGGTGTCGCACGCCGCCAGCGTACCGCGCCACGGCTCGGGCAGTTCCGCGCGGAGCAGATTCGCGTCGGCGATCCAGCTGCGCGTCGAGACGAGCGGCGACTGGATGATCAGACTCGCGGTGCCCGGCCGGCGCCGCGCGCCATATTCGAGCGCGAGCGTGCCGCCCCAGCTGCCGCCGCCGACGTGCCAGCGCTTTACGCCGAGCGCCGCCTTGATCCGGTCGATCTCGTCGACGAAGCGCGACACGCGCCAGTTCTTCGGGTCGTTCGGTGCGTCCGATCGGCCGCTGTCGAGCTGGTCGTAGAGGATCACCGCGCGCTCGTCGGCGAGTGCGGTCAGCGGCACCAGCCCGGCGTGTCCGCTGCCCGGTCCGCCATGCGCGTAGATCAGCGGCGGGCGCGGGCCGGCGAGATCGCCGTTGACGCGGACATAGATGCTGCCGCCTTCGACCCGGACCATCAGCTCGCGATCGGGCTTGAAGCGGATCTCAGGAAATCGTGCCAGCGCGGGCGCGGCAATGGCGCTCGCGGCGAGGCCGCCGAGAAAGCCGCGGCGGCCGATCATTGGGTCAGGCTGTCGAGCACGTCGAAAAAGGCGGGGTAGCTCGTCGCGACCGGCGTGACGTCGTCGATTGCGATCGGCTGCTTCGTCGCGAGGCCGGCTACGGTCATACTCATCGCGATGCGGTGATCGAGCAGGGTTGCGACTGCACCGCCGCCGGGCAGCGGGTCGCCGCCGCTACCCTGGATCGCGAGGCCGTCTTCGAATTCCTCGACGGTCACGCCAGCCGCGCCGAGCGCCGCTGCCATCGCGGCGATCCGGTCCGATTCCTTGACGCGCAGCTCGTGCGCGCCGCGCGCCACCGTCCGCCCCTCGGCGAGCGCGGCGGCGACGAACAGGATCGGATATTCGTCGATCATGCTCGGGGCGAGATCGGGCGGGACTTCGATCGCGCGCAGCGGCGCGTGGCGCACGCGCAGGTCGGCGACCGGCTCTCCGCCGACTTCGCGCGCATCGACTTCCTCGATTCGCGCGCCCATCATCCGCAGCGCCGTGACGAGGCCGGTACGCGTCGGGTTCATGCAGACGTTGCGGATCGTGACATCGCTTTCGGGCACGATCGACGCCGCGACCATCCAGAAGCCGGCCGAGGAAGGATCGCCCGGCACCACGATCTGCTGCGGCGCGAGTTCCGCCTCGCCGGTGATCGAGATGATCTTGCCCTCGGGGCTGTCCTCGACGCTCAGATTTGCGCCGAACCCGCGCAGCATGCGTTCGCTATGGTCGCGCGTCGGCACCGGCTCGATCACGCGCGTGATCCCGGGCGTGTTGAGCCCCGCGAGCAGCACCGCCGACTTGACCTGCGCGGAAGCGACCGGGAGCTTGTATTCGATCGGCACCGCGGGATTCATGCCGCGGACCATCAGCGGCAGGCGGCCGCCGGGTGTCGCGGTGATGTCCGCGCCCATGCGCGACAGCGGCTCGATCACGCGGCCCATCGGCCGGCCCGAGAGCGAGGCGTCGCCGGTGAAGGTTGCCGTGATGCCGTGGCTCGCGACCAGTCCCATCAGCAGCCGCGTCGACGTTCCCGAATTGCCCATGTCGAGCGCCTGCGCCGGCTGGAGCAGCCCGCCGACGCCCACGCCCCACACGCGCCACACGCCATCCTCGCCGCGCTCGACGGTGGCGCCCATCGCCCGCATCGCGGCCGCCGTCGCCAGCACGTCCTCTCCTTCGAGCAGCCCCTCGATCCGGCTTTCGCCTACCGCGAGCGCCGAGAACATCAGCGAGCGATGGCTGATCGACTTGTCGCCGGGCACGGTGACGGTTCCGCGCAGCGGACCGCGCGCGGAAATGCTCAGGGGGCGGGGAGGAGAGGCGGACATTTGCGCGGGCTTTGACAGCCGCCTTGCGCCATGGCAAGGCGCGCCCCACTTTCCGGGGTACGATCCCGAAATCCAATATTCGAAAGGCAAAGAGGCAACACATGGTGAAGCCGGAATGGGGCACCAAGCGCGCGTGCCCGAAGTGCGGAACGCGCTTCTACGATCTCACGAAGGACGAGCCCGTTACCTGCATCAACTGCAGCTTCGCATGGGAGCCCGAGCCGATCCTCAAGTCGAAGCAGCCGATGCCGTTCGAAGCGGCCAAGGCCGTTGCCGCCAAGCCCGAGACGGAGGATTCCGATCTGGGTGACGAGGATCTGGATATCGTCGCCGACGAGGACGAGGAGCCCTCGCCCGACGACGACGTCGATCTGGGCGGCGACGACGACCTCGGCGTCGAGACTGGCGGCGACGACGACGAGCAATAAGGAATATCGGCAAGGGCGCGAAAGCGTCCTTGCCAAACCGGCAGGGCCCTTCTAATGGGCTCGCCTTCCCGGGGTTTGGGGCCGTAGCTCAGCTGGGAGAGCGTCGCAATGGCATTGCGAAGGTCAGGGGTTCGATCCCCCTCGGCTCCACCATTCCCCTCTAGTCCTCGACACCGATAACTTTCCGTCCTGCGCCCAGCCGGACCGTCAGGTCTGCACGTGCGGGCGTGTCGCGGAGCATGTGTTCGGTGATGCGCTGATAGTGCTGGACGAAGGTGCGTATCCCGGCGGCGGTCATCGGGCCCTGCGCATTCCGTTCCTGCTCGATGCGCCAGTCGGCGACCACATCGAAGCCCGGCGCGGCGAGGAACGTCAGGAAATCGATCCGCGCGAATAGCGGCTGATATTCGGCGAGCCGGGCGTTGACCCAGCGGCGCCAGATGCCGTCGGGGTCATGTTCGCGTTCGAGCGCGTTGACCGGTTCGATCAACTCGGCCCTGGTCTGCGGGCGCGCGCCGAGGCACCAGCCTTCGAGGATCAGCACCTTGGCCGGGCCCGCGGCTTCGCCGGCGCCGGGTTCGTCGCGCGTCTTGTCGAAGCGGGGGAGGGTGACTTGCTCGCGGCCGATCCGCTCGATCAGCTCGAGTCCCGGCGCGACGTCATGCGTGCCCGGCACACCGCGCGTGCGGAGCAGCGGGTGGATGCTCGCGGCGAGGCGGGCGCGAGCCGCGCCGTCGAGATAGAGGTCGTCGAGCGACAGCACCGGCGCGTCCAGCAGCACGCCCAGTTCGCGCGCGCCGGTGGACTTGCCGCTGCCCTGCGCGCCTGCGATCCCGATCACGAAGGGCACGCGCCCGCCCGGCCGCACGCGCGCGGCGATCAGCGCCGCGATGCTCATGGGAAGGGCGCGCGGCGGTCCCAGCCGCGATTGCCCCCGCCATCGGTCAGGCGAAATCCACGCCCTGCGTCGAGCACCCCTGCATCGCCCAATCCCCGCGCGGCGACATTGCGCGCCGTCGCCTCGCCCGGCGCCTGGAGCAGGAACGCCGCGGCGCCGGCATTGGCGATCGAGAGCCCGTCGATCGTCATGCCGTCGATGGCCTTGCCGAGGAACTGGACCGCCTCGTAGCTCGAATCGACCAGCACCGTGTCGCGCACGGCGAAGGCCGCGCCGGTCATCGGCCGGTCGAGCGCGTAGAACCACAGCGCGCCCACGCCGAACCGCCAGTTCGGGTCCATGCTCCCGCTGCGCACCGCCATGTTGCCGTCGAGCCGGATCGTCCCCGCGAAGGGCGTCGCCTTGAAGCGGCTGCCGAGATGATAGCCGCCGCCCTGCGTCAGCGTGTCGGCGACCAGATTGTCCTCGAGGCTGAGGTCGCGCCCGCCATAGAGCGCGATGCCGTTGGCGAGGCTCGGCGCGATCACGGTGTTGCGGCGGAAGACGTTGCCGCGATTCTCCTGTCCCTCGGACCACATCGCCAGCCCGTCGTCGCCCAGCCCGCGGAAGAAGCCGTCCTCGACCAGCGAATTGGTCACCCCGCGGTGGAAGTTGAGCCCGTCGGCCGCCTGATCGTAGACGCGTACGCGCCGCACGGTCAGCCGGTCCATCGGCCCGTCGAGCCACAGGCCGACCTTGGTATGCTGGATCCACAGGTCCGAAATCGTCGAATTGCTGAACGCGCCGCCCACGCCCTGCGTCTGCGCCTTGTCGATCCGCCGCGTGACCTCGCCGAGGATCGCGAAGCCGCTCAGCGTCACGTCGCGGCTATTCTGCCCGAAAATGCCGACCCCGGCGCCTGCGAGCACGCTGTACCAGTGCCCTGCGCCGATCAGCGCCACGCGGTCGACCGTCAGATGCCCGTCGATCCGATAGGTGCCCGG
>JAEWCK010000406.1 GCA_023390675.1 Pseudomonadota bacterium | reverse complement strand
GGATTCGTCTGGCTCAAGCCTCCAGCTCGACGTCCCAGTAGAGCCAGTCGCGCCACGTCTCGTGGAGATAGTTGGGCGGAAACCGGCGGCCATGCTCCTGCAGATGCCAGCTCGTCGGGCGGATCGGCTGGATGTGGAGCGGCATCGCGGCCTGCTTGGGCGTACGCCCGCCTTTCTTGAGGTTGCACGGCGCGCAGGCTGTCGCGACATTCTCCCAGGTCGTGCGTCCGCCCTGGGCCCGGGGAATGACATGGTCGAAGGTGAGGTCGCGCTGGCTTCCGCAATATTGGCAGGCGAACTTGTCGCGGAGGAAGAGATTGAAGCGCGTGAAGGCGGGGAAGTTCGAAGGTTTGACATATTGCTTGAGCGCGATGACCGAAGGAAGCTTCAGCCTCGCGCTGGGACTTCGCACTTCGCGCTCGTAATAGGAGACGACGTCGACCCTCTCGAGGAACAGCGCCTTGACCGCGGTCTGCCACGGCCACACGCTCAGCGGATAATAGCTGAGCGGCGTATAGTCGGCGTTGAGCACAAGGGCAGGGCAGCTGTCCGGATGTCGGATCAGATCGGGATGATACATGCGCTCCCTCGCCCGTTACGTGCCCGCGGCTCTGACCCGGGAGCGTGACGCCGTGATGACAGCATATGCCGCGACTCGCGGTCAAGGGCCGGTTTGATGCTTATCCACACGCGATTCGCGCCGAGCCCGACCGGACGGCTCCATCTCGGTCACGCATGGTCCGCGATCCTCGCGCACGATTTCGCCCGCGCGCATGGCGGACGCTTCTCGCTTCGGATCGAGGATATCGACGGCACCCGCTCGCGCCCGGAGCATGTCGAGGCGATCCTGCGCGACCTCGAATGGCTCGGGCTCGAATGGGACGGCGAAGTGACGTTCCAGTCGCGACGCCTGCATCTCTACGGGCAAGCGCTCGACCGCCTCCGGGCGATGGGCCTGCTCTACCCCTGCTTCTGCACCCGCGCGGACATCGCCGCGAGCCTGTCTGCCCCGCACGGCCCCGAAGGCGCGCTGTACCCGGGCACCTGCCGCGCACTCGACGCGCCGGACCTGGCCAAGCCCCATTGCTGGCGGCTGGATGTGGAGCGGGCGCTCCAAAATCTCCCTCTGCCGCTGGGAGAGGGATTGTACTGGCACGACTCCCTCGCCGGCAGCATCCGCGCAAACCCCCTCGCGCACGGCGACGTCGTCCTCGCCCGCAAGGACGCCCCCGCCTCCTACCACCTTGCCGTCACCGTCGACGACGCGGCGCAAGGCGTCACCCACGTGATCCGCGGCGTCGACCTCTTCTCCGCCACCCACGTCCACCGCCTCCTCCAGGCGCTGCTCGGCCTGCCCACCCCCGAATATCGCCACCACGCGCTGCTCACCGGCCCCGACGGCCGGCGCCTCGCCAAGCGTCACGGCGCGCCGAGCCTCGAAGCGATGCGCCTCGCCGGCGAGGACGGCCGCGCGCTCGCCGATCGGCTGCGCGCCGGCCTGCTCCCGGTTGGATTCGCCGCGCCACAGGCGTAAGGCAGGGCCATGCTCTTCTTCCTCGCCATAGTGCTCATCGCCGCGATGCTCGCGGTCGTGTTCGTCCTCATCAAGGGTCTCGTGAACATGGCCCAGACCAACACGAAGGAATTCGAAGGCGAGGGGCCGAGCGAGCGTGCGCTCAAGTCGCAGAAGCTGATGCAGCAGCGCATCCTGCTCCAGGCCGGCGCGATCGCGATCATCGCGGTCATCCTGCTGATCATGTCGGCCAAGGGCTGAGGCGGCAGGCGCCGCCATGGTCAAGCTCAACAAGATCTACACCCGCACCGGCGACGACGGCACCACCGGCCTCGTCGACGGCTCGCGCGTCGCCAAGTCCGATCCGCTGATGGCGGCGATCGGGGATGTCGACGAAGCCAATTGCGCGATCGGCGTTGCGCGCGCGCGGCTCGGCCCGCATGCGTTCAGCGGCCTTCTCGCGCATATCCAGAACGATCTGTTCGATCTCGGCGCCGATCTCGCCACGCCCGCGGGGATCGAAGGCGCGCTCCGCATCATGCCCGCGCAGGTCGCGTGGCTCGAGGAGCGGATCGACCATATCAATTCGGCGCTCGATCCGCTGACCAGCTTCGTCCTGCCCGCCGGCGCCCCTGGCGCGCCCGAGCTCCACTTCGCCCGCGCCGTCACGCGCCGCGCCGAGCGCGCCGCAGTCGCCGCGGGCGCGGGGGATCAGCCGCTCGCCTATCTCAATCGCCTCTCGGATCTGCTCTTCGTCGCCGCGCGCGCCGTGAACCAAAACGAGGCCGGCGACGTTCTGTGGGTACCGGGGGCGTCGCGCTAACCTATATTGCTCCTGCTTGACGTGCAGAACCTGCGCGCCTAGGAGAACATAATGCGAACACTGACTGGCCCGGCTCCGGCTTCGGCCGCGCTTGCGGCGCAGTTCGCCCGCGTGCGCGCGCTGAGCGAGGCACTGGTCGCGCCGCTGTCGGACGCCGATGCGACGATCCAGTCGATGGACGACGCCTCGCCTGCCAAATGGCATCTCGCGCACACGACCTGGTTCTTCGAGACCTTCGTGCTGCGCGACCGCGTTCCCGGCTATCGGCTGTTCGACAATCGCTGGCCGTTCCTGTTCAACAGCTATTACGAAGCCGAGGGGCAGCGCCACGCGCGGCCGCGCCGCGGCATGCTTTCGCGCCCCGCGCTCGCCGACGTGATGGCGTACCGCGCTTATGTCGATGCCGCGTTGCTCGCGGCGCTTCCCGATCTGCCGCCCGACGCCGTGAGCATCGTGACCCTGGGTCTGCATCACGAGCAGCAGCATCAGGAGCTGCTCCTCACCGACATCCTCCACCATTTCTCGGTCAATCCGCTCGAGCCGGCGCTCTGGCCCGGCGCGCCCAAGGTCCCTGTCGCGATGCCAGGTCCGATCGGCTGGCTCGAAGGCGCTGTCGGGGAAGCCGCGATCGGGGGGGACGTAGAGGCAACTTCGCCAAACTCGGGCTTCGCCTTCGATTGCGAAGGCCCGCGCCACTGCGAACTTCTGCATCCCCATGCGATCGCCGATCGCACGGTCACCAACGGCGAATGGGCCGCCTTCATCGCCGATGGCGGCTATCGCGACTCGCGCCACTGGCTGTCCGACGGCTGGGCGTGGGTCCAGGCCGAGGGGATCGAGGCGCCGCTCTACTGGCGCCGCGACGACGGCGTCTGGACGCGCTTCGGCCTCGATGGCCGCCGCCCGATCGATCCCGCCGCGCCGGTCACCCATGTCAGCTTCTACGAGGCCGATGCCTATGCGAGCTGGGCGCGCGCGCGGCTGCCGACCGAGTTCGAATGGGAAGCCGCCGCCGCCGCTTATGATCCGCTCGCCGGCAACCAGCTCGACGCCGCCGGCCCGGTCGAGCCGCGCCCGGCCGCGGATGCGCCCGCATTCTTCGGTGACGTCTGGGAATGGACCGGCAGCGCCTTCCGCCCCTATCCCGGCTTCCGCGCCGCCATGGGCGCGGTCGGCGAATATAACGGCAAGTTCATGAGCGGGCAGTTCG
>JAEWCK010000304.1 GCA_023390675.1 Pseudomonadota bacterium | reverse complement strand
CCAACTACAATGTTACGGCGAGCGCGAGCTCGGGACTGGGCGTGACCTTCTCGCTCGACGGCACCAGCACGGGCTGCACGCTCTCGGGCAACAGCGTGAGCTTCATCGGCACCGGCACGTGCCGGATCAACGCGAACCAGGCGGGCGACTCCAACTGGAACCCCGCAGCGCCGGTCCAGCAGAGCCTCATCGTCGGTGCCGGACAAGCGGTGGGCCTGTCGGTTGCTTACTCGCCATCGACACTGACGAGCGGCGAGCAGGGCACGCTGACGATCACCTTCACCAACGGCAATGCGCAGACGACTCCGGCATTCAGCAGCACGCTGCATTCGAACAATATCGTGTTCAGTCGCCTTCCGGGGCTGAACGGCAGCTGCGGCATCCCGTCGGGCAACACTTCGGTGCCGAACACCGCGACGGTCGTCTTCTCCAACATCACCATCCCGACCGGCACCTGCACCGTGACCCTGACCTATCAGGCCGTTGCACCGGGTACGGCGAGCTGGACCTTCGACGGGTTCACGCCGTCGGGCTATCCGGCGACCGCTGGCGCGACGAGCAACACCGCTACGGTGCTGCCGTCGGTGACGTCGATCTCGCCGAGCACGGGTCCGGTCAGCCAGGTGGTGACGATCGCCGGGACGGGCTTCAGCACGACCCCGGGCAACAACACGGTCAAGTTCGGCGCGGCCAACGGAACGGTCACTGCCGCGAGTGCTACCTCGCTCACCGTCACTGCGCCGGCGACCGGCACGGGAACCGTCGACGTGACGGTCACGGTCAATGGCCAGACCAGCGCGACCGGGCCGACCTTCACCTTCCTCGCGCCGCCGGTCGCGGCCGACAAACCGGGCGTCGCGGTGCCATTCGACACCGCTACCGCGATCGACCTTTCGGGCTCGATCACTGGCGGCGCGCATAGCAGCATTGCAATCGGCACCGCTCCCGCGCATGGCACGGTGACCATCGCGGGCGACGTGGTCACCTACACGCCGGCTGCGGGCTATTTCGGCGGCGACAGCTTCACCTATACCGCCACCGGCGCGGGGGGGACGTCCAATGTCGCCACCGTGAGCCTGACGGTCGCCACGCCGCCGGCACCGACCGTGACGGACAAGACCGGCGTCGCAGTGCCCTATAACAGCGCCGGCACTGCGATCGATCTCTCCGGCTCCATCACCGGAATACACGGCGTCATCACGATCGCCACCGCGCCGGCGCATGGGACGGTGACGACCGCGGGCGGCAGCGATGTCGTCGTCTACACGCCAGCGGCCGGCTATTACGGCGCGGACAGCTTCGCCTTCACCACGACCGGGCCCGGCGGAACTCCGGCTCCCGCGACAGTAAGCCTGACCGTGGGGAACCCGCCGGCGCCGACCGTCGCGGACAAGACCGGCGTCGCCGTGCCGTACAACAGCACTGGCACGGCGATCGACATGTCGGGCTCGGTAACGGGCGTCCATTCGAGCATCGCGGTGGCGATTCCTCCCGCGCACGGCACGGTGACCATCGCGGGCGATGTGATCACCTACACGCCGACTACCGGCTATTTTGGCGTCGACAACTTCACCTATACCGCGACCGGCCCTGGCGGGACCTCGCCCCAAGCGCTGGTGAGCGTGACGGTCGCCACGCCGGCGGCGCCGACCGCCGCGGACAAGACCGGCGTTGCGGTACCGTACAACAGCACTGGCACCGCGATCGACCTGTCGGGCTCGATCACCGGCGTGCATACGAGCATCGCGGTGGGAACCGCGCCTGCGCACGGCACGGTGACCATTGCAGGGGATGTCGTCACTTACACGCCGACTGCCGGCTATTTCGGCGCGGACACCTTCACCTATACCGCGACGGGACCCGGCGGGACCTCGGCCGCGGCAACGGTGAGCCTGACGGTGGCAACGCCACCTGCGCCCGTCGTGGCGAGCAAGAGCGGCGTGGCCGTGCCCTATAACGGCACCGGGACCGCGATCGACCTGACCGCTTCGATCACCGGCATTCACACCAGCATCGCGATCGCCGCCGCGCCGACGCACGGCACGGTGACCATCGCAGGCGATGTCGTCACCTACACGCCGACTGCCGGCTATTTCGGCACCGACAGCTTCGCCTACACCGCGACGGGCCCCGGCGGGACCTCGGCCCCGGCGACGGTGAGCCTGACGGTCGCCACCCCGGCGGCGCCGACCGTCGCGAACAAGAGCGGCGTCGCGGTGCCCTACAACAGCGCCGGTACTGCGATCGACCTGACTGCATCGATCACGGGAGTTCACTCTGCGATCACGGTGGCGACCGCGCCGCAGCACGGCACCACGACGGTGGCCGGCGATGTGGTCACCTACAAGCCGACGGCGGGCTATTACGGCGCCGACAGCTTCACCTATACTGCGACCGGCCCCGGCGGGACCTCGGCCGCGGCAACGGTGAGCCTGACGGTGGCGACGCCGCCTGCGCCGACGGTCGCCGACAAGAGCGGCGTGGCCGTGCCCTATGGCACCGCCACCGCGATCGACCTGACCGCGTCGGTCACCGGGGTGCACAGCGCGCTGGCGATCGGCACTGCGCCGCAGCACGGCACGGTTAGCATCGCGGGCGACGTGATCACCTACACGCCCACAGCTGGCTATGCGGGTCCGGACAGCTTCACCTACACCGCGACCGGCCCGGGCGGGGCTTCGGCTGCGGCAACGGTGACGCTCACCGTCGGCTCGCCGACCGTGGCGATCACGACCGATGCGCTCCCCAACGGGCGGAAGAGCGTGGCGTATTTCACCACCACCCTCACGGCGAGCGGCGGCGCGGCGCCTTACAGCTTCCGTATCAGCCAAGGCACGCTTCCCGGGGGTATGACGCTGACGAGTGCTGGCGTGCTCTCCGGCACGCCGACCGAGTTCGGCAGCTTCCCGATCACTGTCTCGGCTACAGACAGCTCGACGGGCGCCGGGCCGTTCACTGCGACGCGCAACTACACGATCATGATCGCGGCGCCGTTCCCGCCGGTCGCGCGGGACGGTCCGAACACGACCGTCGCCTCGTCGACCGTCACCAACAACCAGAGCGTCGAGATCGATCTCTCGGCGCTGGTCACGGGGGAATATACGGACATCCGCATCGACACCCAGCCGCAGCACGGCACGGTGAAGATCCGCAGCCAGGCCGGGCAGGGTGGGCAAGGCGGGCAGGGCGCGCTGTCGGTCTCGCCGCAGGACCTGTCGTCGACCGGCCGCCGCTTCATCGCAACCTACACGCCGGCCACCGGCTATCACGGGCAGGACCGCTTCACTTTCGTCGCGGTCGGCCCGGGCGGGCAATCGGCTGCGGCGGCGGTGCAAATCTCGGTTACCGGGCTCAAGCCGGTCGCGCCTATCCTGACCGAGACCGCCACCGCGGGCGTCCCGGTGACGGTCGACCTGACCACGACCGCCCGCGAGGCGCCCTTCACCGGGGCGACGATCGTGTCGGTCACGCCTTCGGGCAAGGCTACGGCGCGGCTGATCGAGGGCGGCACTGCGCAGGCGCGGACCTATAACCTCGAAATTCAGACCGACGGGCATTTCGGCGGAACGGTGGTCGTCACCTATACGCTCACCAACGCCTTCGGGACCTCGGATCCGGCCACGGTGACGCTCACGGTCAATGCGCGCCCCGATCCGAGCAGCGATCCCACGGTGCGCGGCATCTCCGACGCGCAGGCGGAAGCGGCACGCCGCTTCGGCCGGGTCCAGCTCGACAATTTCCAGCGTCGCAACGAGCAGCTGCACAACGGCGGCAAGGCCAGCCGGAACGGCGCGCTCGGCGTCCAGCTCACCGGCGGCGACCGGATGGTGCGCCAGCGGCCGGGCACGGAACTCGAGATTCCCGACGCGATGGCGCTCAAGATGGAGCATGCGGTCGCGACTTGGGGCGCCGAGCGCGCTGCAGGGGCGATGGCGCTGCAGTCGCGCGACGGTCGTCCGGGCGAGGCATCGCCGGCTGCGATGATCAGCGGTATGCGCGCTGGCATGGGAATGGACGGCGCGTCGATCGATCCGGCGGTGCGCCGCGCCACGGGCGACGGTGACTCGGGCGAGCGCAAGATCGGATCGGGCGCGATCTGGTCGGGCGGTGCTCTCGAAGTGGGCGTGCGCGACGAGACCACGCGGCGCCGCAAGCTCTCGCTCACCAGCGCGGGCCTCAGCGCCGGCCTCGACGTCAAGCTCGCGGACGGGCTGATCCTCGGTGCGGGCGGCGGCTACGGCACCGAAGGAACCGATATCGGCGACGACGGTCGGATGGACGCCAGAAACTGGGTCGGCGTGGTCTATGGCAGCTACCGCCCGGCGCGGGGCGCGTTCATCGACATGATCGCGGGCGCGGGTGGCCTCGACTTCAAGACCCGCCGGCTCGCGGCCAATGGGCAGGTCGCGAACGGCAATCGCGACGGCACGCTGCGCTTCGGCTCGATGTCGTTCGGCTATGACGGGCGCGGCGAGCTGTGGCAGATCTCGGCCTATGGCCGGGTCGATTACGTCAGTGCCCGCCTCGGCCAGTACAGCGAGACCGGCGCCGGCATCTACAGCCTGCGCTTCGACCGCCGCGATATCAATTCGCTGAGCAGCGTGTTGGGTGCGCGGGCGTCGACCGGTGTGCCGATGTCGATCGGGCTGCTCAAGCCGCGTGGCCGCTTCGAATGGCGCCACGAGTTCCAGGACGCGGGCACCCAGTATCTCGATTATGCCGATCTCGTGGGATCGACCTATCGGATCGTCGGCGACGGCTGGCTGCGCGACGAGTTCAGCCTAGAACTCGGCTTCGGGCTCGACCTCGAAAAGGGCTGGAACTTCGGCATCGACGTCGGTGGCCGCAAAGGCCAAGGCAGCTCGAGCGCGACGGTGCGGGCCTCGGTGTCGACGCAGTTCTAGCGAAGCGAGGCGCCGGTCCGCGAGGCGCGGGCCGGCGCCATCATCCTGCAAGCTTCAGGCTCTGTGGCGGCCGCGGGGGCTTCACGCGGTCGGTATGCGGCCACAGATCTTTCCCTCGGAAGCTCGACGCGTCCCGGACCATATTGTGGCTATGACGCGGCCGGCTTCTCGGGCGGGCCCCGCCGGGGCGGCGCTGTTGCTCGCACGCTACGGCGCAGGCCGTCCTATAACCTATGTTGAGCACGGACGACCAGCCGGTCGCGAGCTGCGATAAGCGCCTGTTTTCACGCCGGAACGTCGCCGCCAGCCCTTTGTTCTGACTGGACAAATCATGGAGATGCGCGATGGGCGAAACGCTCGAGACGGTGCCGGCTGACGACGCCCCTCTCACCACATCCAAGCACGAAAGCGCGGCGCTGGACGCGACGACCGATGCAATGATCGAGCCTCGCGGCGATTCGCTGGTTGGCCGCGCTGTCACGATTAATCGGCCCCGCAGCGAGCTGTTCGCTTATTGGCGTGACTTCGCCAATCTCGCGACCTTCATGGAGAATGTCGAGCGCATCGACGTGCTCGACGACAAGCGCTCGCACTGGGTGGTCAAGGCGCCGGCCGGCAAGACCGTGGAATGGGACGCAGTCGTTACCGAAGAGATCGAGGACGCGCTGCTCGCCTGGTCGTCCGCGGAAGGCGCGGACGTGCCCAATAGCGGCCGCATCGAGTTCCGCGACGCCGGGACGCGCGGCACGGTCGTCATCACGACGATTCTCTACGATCCGCCCGCTGGCGCGATCGGCAAGCTGATCGCCAAGATGTTCCAGCGCGAGCCCGCGATCCAGGCGCGGCGCGACCTCAGGCGCTTCAAGCAGCTCATGGAAACCGGCGAGATCGCCACCGGCGCACGCAACAAGCGGCTCCAGGAAGAAGGGAAGAACTGATGCGCGCGCTCACCTGGCACGGCAAGCACGACGTCCGCGTCGAGACGGTAGACGATCCCGAGATTCTCAATCCGCGCGACGCGATCATCAAGATTACCTCGACAGCGATCTGCGGGTCGGACCTGCATCTCTATGACGGGTACATCCCGACGATGATGAAGGGCGACGTGCTCGGCCACGAATTCATGGGCGAAGTGGTGGAGACTGGGCCCAAATCGACGCTCAAGAAGGGTCAGCGCGTCGTGGTGCCTTTCACCATCTCGTGCGGCGCGTGTTATCATTGCTCGAAGCACCAATATTCGGCGTGCGACAACGGCTTACCCGCCGACAATCAGGACATCGCGATGGAGCTGTACGGCCAGCCTATGAGCGGCCTGTTCGGCTACAGCCACATGACCGGCGGCTATTCGGGCGGCCAGGCCGAATATGTCCGCGTGCCCTTCAGCGACATCGGCCCGATCGTCGTGCCGGACGGCGTCGAGGACGATAAGGTGCTTTTCCTTTCGGACATCCTGCCTACCGGTTGGATGGCGGCGGAGAACGCCGATATCGAGACCGGAGACACCGTCGCGGTGTGGGGTTGTGGGCCGGTCGGGCTGTTCGCGGTGCAGTCGGCCTTTCTAATGGGCGCCGAGCGCGTGATCGCGATCGACCATTTCCCGCGCCGGCTCGAGCTGGCGAAGCGCTTCGGCGCCGAGACGATCAATTTCGAGGAGACCAGGACCTACGAGGCGCTGATGGAGATGACCGGCGGGATCGGTCCCGACGCCGTGATCGACGCGGTCGGGCTCGAGGCGCACGGCTTCTTTGTCGACAATGTCATCGACCAGATCAAGGCCTCGACCTTCCTCGGCACCGATCGCCCCCACTCGATCCGTCAGGCGATCATCGCGTGCCGCAAGGGCGGGCGCGTCTCGATGCCCGGCGTCTATGGCGGGTTCGTCGACAAGTTCCCGCTCGGGGCGTTCATGGAAAAGGGTCTGACGCTCAAGACCGGCCAGACCCATGTCCAGCATTACATGCCCGGGCTGCTCAATGCGATCATGGAAGACAAGGTCGATACGACCTTCCTGATCAGCCACACGCTTCCGCTCGAGGAGGCGCCCAGGGGCTACAAGATGTTCCACGACAATCAGAACGAAGTGACCAAGGTCGTGCTCAAGCCCGGCCTGTCGCTCGCAGCGGAGTAAGCAGCATGGCCAACAAACTCGCGATCGTCACCGGCGCCTCGACCGGCATCGGATTCGAGCTGGCGACCCTCGCCGCCAAGGACGGCTACGACTTGATTGTCGTCGCCGACGAGCCCCTGATCGATGCCGCCGCCGCGGATTTCGGGCAATTTGGAGTCGAGGTCCGCTCGGTCCAGGCGGATCTCGCCACGATCGAAGGCGTCGACACGCTGCTCGCGGCGGCCGAAGGACGGTCGGTCGACCTGCTCTGCGCCAATGCCGGCGTGGGCACCGGCGGCCCCTTCCTCGACCAGGAAGTCGGCAATTGGCGCCATTCGATCGACACCAATGTCACCGGCACCGTCTATCTGCTCCAGAAGGTGTTGCAGGACATGGTCGCGCGCGGTGCCGGCAAGGTGCTCGTGACCGGCTCGATCGCCGGCTACATTCCCGGCAGCTTCAACGCCGTTTACAACGCGACCAAGGCATTCGTGGACAATTTCACCGAGGCGCTGCGCAATGAATTGAAGGACGAACCCGGCGTCGTCCTCACCACGCTGATGCCCGGGCCGACCGACACCGAATTCTTCGCGCGCGCGGGCATGCTCGATACCAAGGTCGGGCAGCAGGAAAAGGCCGATCCGGCGAAGGTGGCCAAGGACGGCTGGGACGCGATGATGGCGGGCAAGGGGCACATCGTCTCGGGCCTTTCCAACAAGCTTCAGGTCGCGGGGTCCGGCGTTGTGCCGCAATCAGTGCTTGCCGAAATGCATCGGGGCATGGCCGAGCCCGGCAGCGGCAAGGAATAGGATGGCCAAGCAGCAGGCCAGGTGCTGCCAGCGCACGGGATGTGGCAGCCAAGTCATTGAAAAGGTGGTGGACGCACTAGGGCTCGAACCTAGGACCCGCTGATTAAGAGTCAGCTGCTCTACCAACTGAGCTATGCGTCCATTCCGGGCGGAAAGGGCGCTTTTGGTGGGGCGCCGCCGCGATTGGAGCGGGGCCGTTAGCACTCGCTTTCGCGCATTGTAAAGCCCTTGCCCCAAGAAAAATCGCTACCAGCGCTGCATGCGGCGGCTCTGGCGGTCGATCGACATCAGGATGCCGAAGCAGATCATGAAGGTCATCACCGCGGTGCCCCCGAAGCTGATCAGCGGCAACGGCACGCCCACCACGGGCGCCAGTCCCATCACCATCGCCATGTTGATCGCGCAATAGAGGAAGATCGTCGCCGACAGCCCCGCTGCGGTGAGCCGGCCGAAGCGGCTCTGCGCGCGCATGCTCACGCCAATCCCCCAGCGCACCAGGATGCCGAAGGCGATGATCAGGAAGAAGCCGCCCATCAGCCCCCATTCCTCCATCATCGTCGCCAGCGCGAAGTCGGTCTGGCCTTCGGGAAGATAATCGAGATGGCTTTGCGTGCCGTTGAGGAAGCCCTTGCCGAACACGCCGCCTGATCCGATCGCGATCTTGGACTGGGTGATGTGATAGCCCGTGCCCAGCGGATCGCTCTCCGGGTTCATGAAGATCAGCACGCGATTGCGCTGATAGTCGTGGAGCACGAAATTGACTGCGAGCGGGGCGGCAACCGACAGCGCGAGTGCGCCGCCGATGAACAGCCTGAGCGGCACGCCCGCGAGGAACATCACGACGATCCCGCCCGCGGTGATCATCAGCGCGGTGCCGAGATCGGGCTGGAGCATCACGAGCCCCGCGGGCAGGCCGATGAAGACCCCCGCGGGCCAGACTGCGCCGAAGCGGCGGATCTCGCCCGCGGGCAGCATCTCGTAAAAGCGCGCCATGGCGAGCACGATCATCGGCTTCATCAGTTCGGAAGGCTGGAGGCGGATGATGCCGAGGTCGAGCCAGCGCTGGCTGCCCCCGGCGACTGCGCCGAGCGCCTCGACCCCCACCAGCATCAGCAGGATGATGCCATAGATCGGAAAGGCGCTCAGCGCCCAGAAGCTTTCGGGCACTCGGCTGAGCACGATCGCAAGCGCGAGGAACATGAAAAAGCGGATGCCTTGCGAAAAGGCCCAAGGCTGAACATGCCCGCCCGCCGCCGAATAGAGCACAACAAGCCCGAACACGCCGATCAACACGACGAGGCCGATGATCCGCCAAGGGAGCGCGGCGATCTGGCTGGGGACGATGCCGTCCGGCCCGAGACTGCTCATTCGCTGTCCTCAGCGCTCCCGCGCTCCGCCGCCTGCGTGTCGATCGCATTGCTGGTGGTGGCGTTCGCCGCAGCCGAAGCGGCGTCGCTCGCGGCTTCGGCAGCATCCTCGGGCGCGGGCGGGGGAGGGGCGCTCTGCGCCGCCTTGAATGCCTTGGCCTGCTCGGCGGCGCGCATCCGGTAATCGCCGCCCCAGGTGGGTTCGACTTCGTGCAGCGCGTCGATCGCGCGCTTGCGATCGAACAGGAAGGTCATGATGTCGCGCCCGATCATCGGCGTGTCGAGATTGCGCACGGTGTGGCCGTTATGCTCGAGCACGATGCCGGCCGCATATTTGGGATTGTCGGCGGGGGCGAAGCAGACGAACAGCGCGTGATCGCGCAGCTTGAAGGGTAGCGAGGCGTTGTTGAGCACGCCCGATGCGCGCTCGGCCATCGTGATGCGGCGCACCTGCGCGGTGCCGGTCTTGGCTGCCAGGGTCACGCCGGGCACCTGAATACGGCTCGCGCCGCCGGTGCCGCCCGAATTGACCACGCCGAACATCGCGTCGCGGATGATCGCAAGCTGTTCGGGCGAGGCGGCGAGCTGGGGGGCGGTCTGGATCGGCGTGTCGGCGAGCAGCCGCGGCACCAGCGCGCGGCCCGAGGCGAGGCGGCTGGCCATCACCGCGAGCTGGAGCGGATTGGCGAGCACATAACCTTGGCCGATCGAGGCGTTGAGCGAATCCGCCACCGTCCAGGCTTCCTTGTAGCGCTTGAGCTTCCACGCGCTGTCCGGAACCGTGCCGAAGCGCTGGGTGGAAAAAGGCAGGTCGAACTTCTGGCCGAGCCCCAGCGCGCGCGCGACCGGAGCCACGGCGTCATAGCCGACGCGGCGCACCATCTCGTAGAAATAGATGTCGCAGCTCTGCATGATCGCATTCTTGAGATCGAGCGGACCATGCCCGCGGCGCTTGTGGCAGTGGAACACCCCGTTGCCGACGCGCAGCGCGCCCGCACAGTTGATCCGCATGTTCGGATCGACGCCGGCGTGCATAAGCGCGAGCCCGTTCATCGGCTTGACCGTCGATCCGGGCGGGTAGAGGCCCTGAAGCACCTTGTTCATCAGCGGGACGTGATCGTCCTCGGAGAGCATCTTCCACTCGCTCTGGCTGATGCCGTCCGAAAAGCTGTTGGGGTCGTAGGAAGGCATCGACACCATCGCGAGGATGTCGCCGTTGGTGGCGTCGATGACGACCGCCGAGCCCGAATTGGTGCCCAGCCGCCGCGCGACATATTCCTGCAGCAGCGCGTCGATGGTGAGCTTGACCGTCTCGCCGGGTGCGTCCTGCCGCGTGGTGAGGTCCCTTACCCAGCGCCCGCGCGCAGTAACCTCGACGCGCTTGGCGCCGGGTGTACCGCGCAGGCGATCCTCGAGCGTCTTCTCCAGCCCGTCCTTGCCGAGCTTGAAGCCGGGCGCAACGAGCAGCGGGTCCTTCTCCTTCTGATATTGCTCGGCCGAGGCTGTGCCGACATAGCCGATCAGATGACCGACGCCGGCGCCAAGCGGATAATTGCGCGCGAAGCCGCGGGTGGGCTGGACGCCGGGCATCTCGGGAATGCGCACGCTCACTGCGGCGAATCGCTCCCAATCGAGGTTCTCGCTGACCTGCACCGGCTGGAAACCCGCGGCGCGCTTCAGGTCGGTGCGGATCCGCGCCATTTCCTCGGGCGTGAGGTTCAGAATCTTCTGAAGCAGCCCCAGCGTCTTCTCCTTGTCCTCCATGCGATCGGGGATCAGGTCGACGCGGAAATCGGTGCGGTTGTTGGCGAGCGGGACTCCTTTTCGGTCCACGATCCAGCCGCGCCGTGGCGGCGTGAGCGTCAGGTTGACGCGGTTGCTCTCCGCCATCAGCCGGTAGCGCTCGTTCTCGAACACCGCGAGCCACGTCATCCGACCGGCAAGCACCAAGGCGGCGGCGCCCTGAATGCCGCCGAGCACGACTGCGCGGCGCGAGAAGCTATAGGCCTGGGCGGCTTCGGTGATGCGTACCATTACCTGCGCTTAGTATCGCGATCGAGCCACGCACAGAAGCGCGCAATCACCGGAAAAAGCGCGGCCGAGATCACGATCTGAAGCAGCAGCGCCGTATCGACATGTGCCGTGAAGGGAGTCGCCACCAGCCGTCCCGCGATCAGGCAGAAGGCGATTGCCCCGCCCGCGATCAGCCAATCCTGCCAGAAATCGCGCCACACCAGCCGCGTGTCGAGCACGTCGACGATCAACACGCACACCGTCCAGAGCAGCATCGCGCTGCCCAGCGGCTGGCCGCTCAACATGTCGTCGAAGAAGCCGAGCAGCACCGGCGCCCACACCTTCATCGAATCGCCGCGCACGAGTCGCCAGCCGAGCAGCATCATCAGCCCGAAGGGCGGCAGCAGCGGCACAGTGGCGACGATCGGAAACAGCGTCGCCATCGAGCCGAGCATCACCGAAAGCGGAGCGAGCCAGACGGCGCGCGGCATCCGCTCGCTGCGGCCGAGCGGAATGAAATCCGACGGCATTACTGCTCCCGCCGGGGCGCAGCGGTTGGTGAGGCGGTCGGCGAAGGCGTCGGCGTGGGCTCGGGCAGGAAAGTCTGCTGGACGAGCGCGAAATCGAGCGCATCGGGGTTGGCCGCGGGCATCGCGACCGCGACGTCCCCGCCCACGCGGATCACGCGCGCCACGGGCACATTGGGCGAGAAGATGCCGCCGGTGCCCGAAGTGACGAACATGTCGCCCGGCTGGAAAAGCATCGTCGCGACGCTGGCCGAGCGGATGTCGAGCAGCCCGTCGCCGCGGCCGGTGGCGATGGCGGGAAGGCCATCGCGCGTGCGGCGGACGGGGACGATGCTCTCGGGATCGACGACGAGCAGCACGCGCGCGCTGTTGGGGCTGGTTTCGATCACCTGGCCGATCAGCCCGTCGGCCTCGCGCACCGGCTGCCCCGATCTGACGCCCTGCCAATTGCCCGCGTTGAGCGTGGCGTAGCGGCGCGTGCTGGACGCCGTGCTCGCCACCAGCCGCGCGATCACGATCGCGTCGGTGGTGACGTCGCGCAGCTTGAGCATCTCGCGCAGGCGGCGATTTTCCTGATTGAGCGTGCGTGCGCGAGCGACCAGCAGCTCGTTGTCGGCAAGCTGCTTCTTGAGCCGCGCATTCTCGGCCCGGACGTTGACGTAGCTGCCAATCCCCTCGGGTGCCCCGGCGATCCCGCCGCGCACCCAGGCAAATGCCGACGCGATCGGCGTGGTGATCTCGGCGAAGAAGCCGCGCACCCCGGCATAAGCGGGGGGATTGAAGGTCGAGAGCAGCAGGAGCCCCGCGCCGACCAGCGCCCCGCCGACCGCGCCCACATAGCCGAGGAAGAGCCCGTACTGCGCCCGCCGCGAAAAACCCGGGCGCCGGTTGCGTGGCGGCGCCATGTTCCCCCCTGCCTCCGACTAGACCTGGATCAGCACGCCGCGGAACACCGGATCCTCGAGCGCGCGCCCGGTGCCGAGCGCCACACAGGTCAGCGGGTCCTCGGCGATCGTGACGGGAAGGCCGGTCTCGTCGCGAAGCACTTCGTCGATCCCCTCGAGCAGCGCGCCGCCACCGGTGAGCACGATACCCTGGTCGACGATGTCGGCCGCGAGCTCGGGCGCGGTGTTCTCGAGCGCGATGCGCACGCCTTCGACGATCGTCCCGACGGGCTCGCTGAGCGCCTCGGCGATCTGGCCCTGGTTGATCTGGATTTCCTTGGGGACGCCGTTGACGAGGTCGCGGCCCTTGATGTGGATCGTCTGGCCGATGCCGTCCGCGGGCGGCTTGGCGACGCCGACTTCCTGCTTGATCCGTTCGGCGGTGGCTTCGCCGATCAGCAGGTTGTGGTTGCGGCGGACGTACGAGACGATCGCCTCGTCCATCTTGTCGCCGCCGACGCGGACCGAGGTGGAGTAGGCGAGGCCGCGCAGCGAGAGCACCGCGACTTCGGTGGTGCCGCCGCCGATGTCGACGACCATCGAGCCGATCGGCTCGGTAACCGGCATGTCGGCGCCGCTCGCGGCCGCCATCGGCTCCTCGATCAGCCATACCTGCGAAGCGCCGGCGTTCGACGCGGCGTCGCGGATCGCGCGGCGCTCGACCGAGGTCGATCCGGAAGGCACGCAGATCACGATCTGCGGCCAGCGCATGAAGCGGCGCTGCCCGTGCACCTTCTGGATGAAGTGCTTGATCATCTGCTCGGCGACATCGATGTCCGCGATCACGCCATCGCGCAACGGGCGAATCGCCTCGATCGAACCGGGCGTCTTGCCCATCATCAGCTTGGCGTCGTCGCCGACCGCCTTGACCTTCTTCTGGCCATTGAGCGTCTCGACGGCCACGACTGACGGCTCGTTGAGCACAACGCCGCGGCCGCGGAGATAGACCACCGTGTTCGCGGTGCCGAGATCGATCGCCATGTCGTGCGACATGAATTTGAAAAAGCGGGAAAAAGCCATCAACACTTCCGTCCTGCCGAGGCTTGCCCGCCATCGGCTGTTCGCGCAAAATTCTAGTCCGGACCTTTCCGGGTCGGACTTTCAAATCCGGCCTCGGCGCCATGCGGTTGGGGTCGCGGGATGCCGCCGCTTGGGCTAGAGCAACGACCATGTCAATACGCCGTCTCCCCGAACATCTTGTCAACCGGATTGCAGCGGGAGAAGTGGTCGAACGCCCTGCCAGCGCGCTGAAAGAATTGGTGGAAAACGCCATAGACGCGGGCGCGACGCGGATCGTGGTCCGCCTCGCCGCGGGCGGCGCCGATCTGATCGAAGTGACCGACGATGGCTGCGGCATGACGCCGGCCGAAATGGCGCTTGCATTGGAACGTCATGCGACCTCCAAGCTGCCCGACGACGCGATCGACAAGGTCGATACCTTGGGCTTTCGCGGCGAGGCGCTGCCTTCGATCGCCAGTGTCGCGCGGATGACGCTCGAAAGCCGAGTGCGCGGGCAGGAAGGCTGGTCGCGCACCGTCGACAATGGCGAAGTGGTGGCGGAGGGCCCCGCTGCGCTGCCGCCCGGCACGCGCGTGCGTGTCGAGGGGCTGTTCGCGCGCGTGCCCGCACGCCGCAAATTCCTGCGCTCGGCGCGCGCAGAATATGCCGCGAGCGTCGACGTGATGAAGCGCCTCGCAATGGCGCGGCCCGACATCGCCTTTTCGCTGGAGCATGACGGACGGCGTACGCTCGGGGTGCAGAGCGGCGAGACCCGGCCCGAGCGCGTCGCCGCGCTGACCGACCGCGCGCTCGCGGAGAACAGCGTCGGGATCGATTTCGAGCGCGAGGGACTGATGCTCGGCGGCGTCGCCGGGTTGCCGACCTTCAATCGTGGCGTGGCGGATCACCAATATCTCTTCGTCAACGGCCGGCCGGTGAAGGACCGGCTGCTCGTCGGCGCAGTGCGGGGGGCCTATGCCGAGATGCTCGCGCGTGATCGGCATCCGGTGGTGGCGTTGTTTCTCGAGGTTCCGGCCGATCAGGTCGACGTCAACGTCCATCCCGCCAAGACCGAGGTCCGCTTCCGTGATCCGGCGCTGGTGCGCGGGATGATCGTCAGCGGCCTGCGGCGCGCGCTCGACGCGGCGGGCCATCGCAGCGCCCAGCGGCCGAGCGAGGCTGCGCTGGCGATGTGGCAGACCGAGGGCGAATTGAACCGTCATCCCAGCGAAAGTCCGAATCTCGACTCGTATCGCGCTCCGCCCGAGATCCCGGCTTTCGCCGGGATGACGGCGAGCGTTCGCGATCGTCGCCCGACTTTCTTCGCGCCGCCGCCGCAGGCCCGGGCCGAGGCGGCGACCGCGGCCG
>JAEWCK010000193.1 GCA_023390675.1 Pseudomonadota bacterium | reverse complement strand
GGATAATTGCCCTGTTGCTGCTGAGCCTGTTCGCGCTGCCCGCCGCCGCGCAGACCACCACGCCCGCCACCCCTTCGCTGCCGCGCGTCGCCGTCACGACCAGCGAAGGCGTGTTCGTGCTCGAGGTGGACAATGTCCACGCGCCGATCACTGCGGGGAATTTCCTGCGCTACGTCGACCAGAAGCGGCTCGACGGAACCACCTTCTATCGCGTCGCCTATGTGCAGGACGATTGGGGCTTCGTGCAGTTCGGCGTCAACGGCAACCCCGCGAAGATCCTGCCGCCGATCAAGCACGAGCCCACCACGCTCACCGGGATCAAGCACGTCCAGGGGACGATCTCGACCGCACGGCTCGCCCCGGGCACCGCGCGCGGCGAGTTCACGATCAGCGTGGGCGACCAGACTTCGTTCGACGCCGACCCGAGCAAACCGGGCGACAATCTCGGCTATGCCGCCTTCGGCCATGTCGTCGAGGGATGGGACGTGGTGATGAAAATCTTCAAGAAGCCCAATTCGCCCACCGCGACGGTGCGCGGCGCGTTCAAGGGCGAAGTGCCCGCCGCGCCGGTCAAGGTGCTGACGGTGCGGCGGGTGAAGGGCTGACTAGCGCGGCATGCGATCGAGATAGAGATATTCGGGGTCGAATTCGGCGAGGGCGGCCAACCCCGTCCAATCGAGAATCGCGACGCGGCCGTGGCGGAAATCGGCGAGCTTGCGCTCGCGCAGCTGGCGGACCACGCGGTTCACGTGCACCGAGGTAAGCCCCAGGCATTCGGCCAGCTCGGCCTGGGTGAGCGGAAAGGCGAAGCCCCTGTCCTTCGTCATTCCGACGATGCCGAGCCGGACGCTCAGCTCGCAGAACAGATGCGCGGTGCGCTCGATCGCGTCGCGGCGGCCGAGCGAGACTTCCCATTCGCGGTGGATCGCGGCGTCGAGATTGGTAGAGAACCACAGCACGCGGGTGAGGTGCGGATATTGCTCGGTGACTCGCGTCAGCCGGTCGTGCGGCGCCTTGGCGATGCGGCAGGGGGTGAGCGTCAGCACGCTGTGATCGAGATATTTGAGCGTGAAGCCGTGCAGATCGGCGAAGTCGCCGGGCACGTGGATGTGGGTGATCTGGCGCTGCCCCCCGCTCAGATCCTTGTAGCGCGCGAGCAGTCCGTCGAGCAACAGCGTCGAAAAGGTGAGCATCTCGCCGTGGCGGATGATCGTCTGGCCGGCGGGATAGTCGACTACCTCGCCGATCGTATCGCGCAGCACGGCCTCTTCCTCCGCGCTGATGTCGTCGCGCAGGCGCAGCTTGGTGAGGTGTCGTTCGATCACGCTATCGCCCTTCAGGCCGAAGGCTGAATCGGCGCAGCCCCGGGATCGCCGCCGGGTTGGGGGGCGGGGACGTCGATGTCGGGGCCGGGCGGGTCGAGCTCGGGCGGCGGCGTCGCGGGCTGGCCCGGCTGTGGGGCCGGGGTCTCGGGCGGGGGCACGGTCGGCTGGATGGGCGGTTCGACGGGCACGGACTTCTCCTTGTTACGCTCCCCCAACGCTTCGGATCGCATGGGGGTTGCTTGGCGCTTGCTACCCGGACCCTGACTGCTATAGAGCCCGCCGACCGGCGGTGCCCCAAGCGGGCGTGGCGGAACTGGTAGACGCGCCAGATTTAGGTTCTGGTACCGAGAGGTGTGGGGGTTCGAGTCCCTTCGCCCGCACCAGGCACCGCCAGCCACCAGCTTGCCGGGCCGCGATCCCGATCCCTTTTTGGAAGCCTGAGAGAACATGCAGACTGTCGAGACGTTGAACGAGGGCCTGAAGCGCGCCTACACGCTCAAGATCACTGCGAAGGACATCGACAAGAAGGTCGATGCCGAAGTGAAGCGCGTCGCGCCGCAAATCCGCATGCCGGGCTTCCGCCCGGGCAAGGTGCCCGCCAACCTCATCCGCAAGATGCACGGCGAGGCGCTGGCCGCGGATGCGCTCAACAACTCGATCCAGGAAGGCGTGCAGAAGCTGATCGCCGACCACAAGCTGCGCCCGGCGACCCAGCCTTCGGTGAGCCTCGAGGGCGAATACGCCACCGGCAAGGACGCCGAGATCAAGGTCGAGCTCGAAGTGCTCCCCGACGTGCCTGCGCCGTCGATCGAGGGGCTCAAGCTCGAGCGGCTGACCGTTCCCGCCGACGACAAGGAAGTCGATGCGCAGCTGAGCCAGCTCGCGAGCGGGCAGAAGAGCTGGACCGACGCCAAGGCGACCTACAAGGCGAAGCAGGGCGACCAGGTCGTGATGGACTTCGTCGGAAAGACCGCGGACGGCGTCGCGTTCGAAGGCGGCACGGGCGAGGGCATGGCGGTCGAGATCGGCTCGGGCCGGCTGATCCCGGGCTTCGAGGACCAGCTCGTCGGCGTCAAGGCGGGCGACGAGAAGACGATCAACGTCACCTTCCCCGAGGATTACGGCTCGAAGGATCTCGCCGGCAAGCCCGCGACCTTCGACCTCAAGATCACCGCCGTGAAGACCGCGGGCGAGGCGAAGATCGACGACGATTTCGCCAAGGCGCTGGGCCTCACCGACCTCGAGCAATTGAAGGGGCTGCTCAAGGGCCAGATCGAGCAGCAGCTCAATGGCCTGACGCGCACCTACATGAAGCGCAAGCTGCTCGACCAGCTCGCCGCAGGGCACGATTTCCCGGTGCCGCCGTCGATGGTCGACGCCGAGTTCCAGCAGATCTGGCACCAGCTCCAGCACGAGGCGGAGCATGAGGAGGACGTCGCGGCGGCCAAAAAGGAGCTCGAGGCCGAGCGCGACGATTATCTCAAGATCGCCGAGCGCCGCGTGCGGCTGGGCCTGCTCCTCTCGGAGATCGGCACCGCCAACGGGGTGGAAGTCTCGCAGCAGGAGATGAACCAGCTCGTGGCGCAGGCCGCGCAGCAGTATAGCCCCGAGGATCGCCAGCGCTTCTTCGAATATATCCGCCAGGAGCCGATGGCCGCCGCCCAGCTCCGCGCGCCGCTGTTCGAGGACAAGGTGGTCGACTTCCTGTTCGACAAGGCCGAGATCAGCGACCGCGAAGTGACGCGCGAAGAGCTTGAGGCGGCGATCGAGAGCGACGACGGCTTCGACACCGGCACGCACACCCATGACCACGACAACCACAAGCCGCGCGCAAAGAAGGCGAAGGCTGAGGCTCCGGCCAGGAAGCCCGCCGCCAAGGGCAAGAAGGCTTCGCAGGAAGTCGAGGCCGCCGACGTCGAGCCCGCGGCGCCGGGCGACGAGCTGGTGGAGGCCGAGCCGGTGAAGAAGGCCGCGACCAGGAAGGCGCCGGCCGCCAAGGCGGAGAA
>JAEWCK010000118.1 GCA_023390675.1 Pseudomonadota bacterium | reverse complement strand
AGCCCTCTCCCCTCTGGGGAGAGGGTTGGGAGAGGGGCAGTGCGGTAAAATGCCGCGCCAATGGCATGCGCCACCCCTTCCAGATTGCTGCCCACTTCGTAATTGGTGAACCGAACCACGCGATATCCCTGCCCTTCCAGCCAGGCTGTACGCCGCGCATCCTTAGGCTCGCATAGCGCATGCGTATCGCCATCGATCTCCACAATCAGCTTGTAAGACCGCGCAACGAAATCGGCGATATACGGCGCGATCACCACCTGACGAGCGAATTTGACGCCCTCGAACTGCCTGGCCCGCAGGATGCGCCACATTGCGGCCTCGGTCGGCGTCGGATTGCTGCGCATGGCCTTGGCACGCGCGAGCAACTCCCCGTCGACCTTTGGCACTGCCCCTCTCCCAACCCTCTCCCCGGAGGGGAGAGGGCTACAGGATTCAGAACTTCAGCGCCATTGCGGTCTTCACGCCGGGGAGCGCGCGGACCGTGGCGAGGAGCGCTTCGTCCACTTCCTCGTCGACCGAGAGCAGCAGCACCGCCTCGCCGCCCGCATCGCGCCGGCCGAGGTGGAAGGTGCCGATGTTGACCCCCGCCTCGCCCAAGGCGGTGCCGAGCCGGCCGATGAAGCCAGGGGCGTCCTCGTTGACGATGTAGAGCATGTGGCCGGCGAGATCGGCCTCGACCTTGATCCCGAACAGCTCGACGAGGCGCGGCGCCTGGTTGCCGAACAGCGTTCCCGCCACCGAGCGGTCACCCGCCTGCGTGCCGACGGTCACGCGCACCAGCGTGTGGTAATCGCCTTCCCGCTCGTGGCGCACTTCGCGCACGTCGAGCCCGCGCTCCTTCGCGAGGAAGGGCGCGTTGACCATGTTCACCGTGTCCGAATGGACGCGCATCAGCCCGGCGAGCACCGCGCCGGTGATCGGCTTCTGGTTGAGTTCGGCGGCGGCGCCCTCGACTTCGATCGAGATCGATCCGAGCGCGCCGTGCGCGAGCTGGCCGACAAGCGAGCCGAGCTTCTCGGCGAGCGCCATGTACGGCTTGAGCCGCGGCGCCTCCTCGGCGGAGAGGCTCGGCATGTTGAGCGCGTTGGTGACGCCGCCCGAGACGAGGAAATCGGCCATCTGCTCGGCGACCTGGATCGCGACATTGACCTGCGCCTCGGTGGTCGAGGCGCCGAGATGCGGGGTCGAGATGAAATTCGGCACGCCGAACAAGGGATGCTCGTGCGCGGGCTCGGTCGCGAACACGTCGAGCGCCGCGCCGGCGATATGGCCGCTCTCGAGCCCTTCCTTGAGCGCCGCTTCGTCGATGAGGCCGCCGCGCGCGCAATTGATGATCCGCACGCCCTTGCGGGTCTTCGCCAGATTCTCGCGGCTGAGGATGTTCCGCGTCTGGTCGGTCAGCGGCGTGTGGAGCGTGATGAAGTCGGCGCGCAGGAGCAGGTCGTCGAGGTTCACCTTCTCGACGCCGATCTCGATCGCGCGCTCAGGCGTGAGGAAGGGATCGTAGGCGACCACCTTCATCCTGAGCCCCAATGCGCGCTCGGCGACGATCGAGCCGATATTGCCCGCGCCGATCAGCCCCAGCGTCTTGGCGGTCAGCTCGACCCCCATGAAGCGGTTCTTCTCCCACTTGCCGGCCTGGGTCGAGGCGTCGGCCTCGGGGAGCTGGCGGGCGAGCGCGAACATGAGCGCGATCGCGTGCTCGGCGGTGGTGATCGAATTGCCGAAGGGGGTGTTCATGACGACTACGCCCTTGGCCGAGGCCGCGGGAATGTCGACATTGTCGACGCCGATCCCGGCGCGGCCGACGACCTTGAGGTTCTTGGCGTGCTCGAGCACATCCTTGGTCTCCTTGGTCGCGCTGCGGATCGCGAGGCCGTCATACTGGCCGATGATCGCCTTCAATTCGTCGGGGGTCTTGCCGGTGATCTCGTCCACCTCGACTCCGCGCGCGCGGAAGATCTCGACGGCCTTGGGGTCCATTTTGTCGCTGATCAGGACTTTGGGCATTTTGTTTCTCCACCCGTCACCCCGGCGAAAGCCGGGGCCCAGGGTCACAAGGGATGTCGCTGGTTGCTCTGGATCCCGGCTTTCGCCGGGATGACGATTACGAATTGCGCGCTGAAGCGTAGGCCCAGTCGAGCCACGGCCCGAGCGCCTCGATATCGGCGGTGTCGACCGTTGCGCCGCACCAGATGCGCAGACCCGGGGGAGCGTCGCGATAGCCGGCGACGTCGAACGCCGCGCCTTCAGCCTCGAGCAGCGAAGCGAACTTCTTGATGAAGCCCTCGTCCGCGCCCTCGACCGTGAGGCACACGCTGGTCTTCGAGCGGATGCCGCGATCCTCGGCGAGGTGGCCGAGCCATTCGCGCTCCGCCACGATCTTGTCGAGCGCCGCGGCGTTGGCGTCCGAGCGGGCGATCAGGCCCTTCAATCCGCCCGACCCCTTCGCCCATTCGAGCGCGAAGATTGCGTCCTCGACCGCGAGCATCGACGGGGTGTTGATCGTCTCACCCTTGAACACACCCTCGGCGAGCGCGCCCTTGGCGACGAGGCGGAAGACCTTGGGGAGCGGCCAGGCGGGCGTGTAACTTTCGAGCCGTTCGACCGCACGCGGGCCGAGGATCAGCACGCCGTGTCCGCCCTCGCCGCCCAAAACCTTCTGCCACGAGAAGGTCGCGACATCGATCTTGTCCCAAGGCAGGTCGTAGGCGAACACCGCGCTGGTCGCGTCGGCGAAGCTCAGCCCCTCGCGATCGGCAGGAATCCATTCGCCATCGGGCACGCGCACGCCCGACGTGGTGCCGTTCCAGGTGAACAGCACGTCGTCGGACCAGTCGACCTTGTCGAGATCGGGAAGCCGCCCGTAATCCGCGCGGATCACCGTGGGTTCCAACTTCAGCTGCTTGACCGCGTCGGTCACCCAGCCTTCGCCGAAGCTTTCCCAGGCGAGCGTGGTCACGCCGCGGGCGCCGAGCATCGTCCACATCGCCATCTCGAACGCGCCGGTGTCCGATCCGGGCACGATGCCGATGCGGTGCGTCTCGGGGAGCGCGAGCATCTCGCGCATCAGGTCGATGCAATATTGGAGGCGGGTCTTGCCGAGCTTCGAGCGGTGCGAGCGACCGAGCACTTGCGTATCTAGCTTCGAAGCCTCCCAGCCCGGAGGCTTGGCGCAGGGACCCGATGAGAAATAGGGGCGAGCCGGCCGGTTGGCGGGCTTTACGGGCGCATTGGTGGCGCCGAGTACGGTGGTATCAGTCATGTCTGACTCTCCTTGCAGAGAGCACGCGCGGCGTTGGGACCGCGTGGCCCGTCGACGGCCCTAGCTGCTGCACCGCACAAGATCAACCGCATTAACTTCGCGCCAATCACGCGCGGCTAGATTCGCTGTCCAAGGAGGCGCGCGGGGACATGATCGAGACGATAATCGCCGCGCTGCAGGCCCTGCTCGCCAGCGCCGCGAACCAGCTCGGCGGCACCTTCCTCGCGCCCGAATCGAGTTTCTCGCTCGCCGCGCTCGCGGCTTCGTTCGCACTGCTCGTGATCCTCGCGGTGCCGCGTGGCAGGAAGCGACGGGTGCGCCCCGCGGCGCTGCTCCGCGCGCTTTTTCCCCGGCGGCTGTGGCGCAGCGCCTCCGGGCGGGCGGACATCGCGTGGTTCGCATTGGGGCTGGTCTTCGCCGGCGTGCTAATCGGCTGGGCGGTGTTCTCGGCCAACCAAGTCCATGCGCTGCTGGGTTTGGCGCTCGGCACGCAGCCCATGCTGCTGCCCGGCTGGGCGGGCGGCGCAGTCGCGACGCTCGCGCTCTTCCTCGCCTACGAGTTCGGCTATTGGGCGCATCATTTCGCGATGCACCGCATCCCCGCGCTCTGGCACTTCCACAAGGTCCACCATTCGGCCGAGAGCCTGTCGCTACTCACCAGCGGCCGCGTCCACCCGGTCGAATCGGTCCTGTTCCACAATGTCGTCGCGCTTTCGATGGGAACGACGGCGGCCCTGCTCGGCGCGAGCATCGGCGAGGCCGCGCCCCTCGGCGTGGGCGGCACCAATGCGCTGATCCTGATCGCCGCGGTTACGATCACGCATCTCCAGCACTCGCATCTCTGGATCGGCTTCGGACCCGTCTGGGGGCGCTGGCTGCTCGGGCCGGCGCACCACCAGATCCACCATTCGGCGGACCCCACGCATTTCGACCGCAACCTCGGATCGAGCCTTGCGGTGTTCGACCGGCTGTTCGGCACCTTCCACATTCCCGCGCACCGCCGCGAAAAGCTCCGCTTCGGCGTCGACGATGGCGAGACGGCGCCGCACGGCCTGCGCGCCGCAACGATCCAGCCCTTTCTTTCGGCCGCGGGCGTCGCGATCCCCAAAATCGGAGGAACGCTCTCGACGCCGATCGCCTAGAGTCGATTGGTCGAGAAGAAGCAAACCTTGTTCCCCTGCGAAAGCAGAGGTCCAGGGTCACAAGCGATTCCCCGTGAAGCCCCGGGCTCCTGCTTTCGCAGGTGCGCGATTCCATCTTGGCGAAATCGATCGTAGGTTCCTGGCGATGCGCGCCGCTTCGCTCCTCCTCTCCGTGCTGCTCACCGGCTGCGTGTTCGGCGGCGGTGAAGAGCGCCCCGCGACGCCGATCCGTCCGCGGCCCGGGGGGCCGATCACGCTCAACGGCCCGACGCCTCCCGAGACGCAGCAATGCTTCGCGGACCTCTCGCGCGAAGGCGTGCGCTTCAGCCCGCTCCCCGACCGCGACTATGGCGGCGGCTGCGTCGTATTGGGCGCGGTCCAGCTGATCGACATCGGCGTGCCCGTCACCAACCTGAAGGGCATGCGTTGCGGCCTCGCGCGCACCTTCATCTCATGGGTGCGCTTCGCAGTCGCGCCTGCGGCCAAGCAGATCCTCGGCAGCGAGCTGGTCAGGGTCGAGACCTTCGGCAGCTATTCGTGCCGCGGGATCGTCGGCGCGGGCGCCGCGGCGGCGAAGAACGTCTCGGAGCACGGCCTCGCCAACGCCGTCGACGTATCGGGCTTCGTGCTGCGCGACGGTCGCCGCGTGACGGTCGAGACCGGCTGGCATTCGGACGACGAAGATGTGCGCCGCTTCCTCGACACGATCCACGGCTCGGCATGCAAGCGCTTCAGGACGGTACTCAGCCCCGACTACAACGCCGCGCACTACAATCATCTTCATCTCGACATGGGTCGCGGCCCCTTCTGCGCGTGAAGCAAATCGGCTAGGCGGGTCCAAATGAGCAAAGACACACGCGTCCCGAGCCGCGTTTTCCGCCCTGCCCAGCAGGAGGCCGAAAGCGCCAACACCGCCACCGGGACCCCCCAGACCGAGCATCCGGCCTACCGCCTCGCCTTCCAGGACATGGACTTCCTGCTGCGCGAGGATTTGCGCCCCGTGCGCTTCCAGCTGGAGCTGCTCAAGCCCCAGCTGCTGCTCGACGAGGCGCGGATCAAGTCGACCTTCGTCGTCTATGGCTCGGCGCGCATCCCCGAGCCGAGCAAGGCCGAGGCGCTGCTCGAGCTCGCCGACACGCCGCAGGCGAAAATCATCGCCGAGCGCCTGATCGCCAAGTCCAAATATTACGACGTCGCGCGCGAGCTGGCGCAGAAGGCATCGAACTTCCCGCTCGACGAAGCGGGCAACCGCCATTTCGTCGTCTGTTCGGGCGGCGGACCTTCGATCATGGAGGCGGCGAACCGCGGCGCGCTCGACGTCGGCGCCGAATCGGTGGGGCTCAACATCGTGCTTCCGCACGAGCAGGCGCCCAATCCCTATGTCACGCCCGGCCTCAGCATGCAGTTCCACTATTTCGCGCTCAGGAAGATGCACTTCCTGCTCCACGCGCGGGCAGTGGCGGTGTTCCCGGGCGGGTTCGGCACGTTCGACGAGAGCTTCGAACTGCTCACCCTCATCCAGACCGGCAAGATCGAGCCGATTCCGGTGCTCTTCTACGGCAAGGAATTCTGGCAGCGCGTCGTCAATTTCGAGGCCTTGTGCGAGGAAGGCGTGATCTCCCCGCGCGACCTCAACCTGTTCCATTTCTGCGAGACCGCCGAGGAAGGCTGGGAGATCGTCCAGGACTTCTGGCGCAAGCGCGAGGCGCAGGGGGACTGAAATCCTCCCCGGAGGGGGGAGGATTTTACGCAAACAAAAAGGCCGGGGATCGCCCGGCCCTTTCGTGTCGGTTGAAGCCTGAGGCCTTACTTGCCCTTCTTCTCCGCCTCGACTGCCGCGGCGGGGTCCTGCGACGGCGCGCCCGCGGCCGGAGCCGATTCGTTGGCGAGGTTGGCGCCGGTCTCGTTGGTGGTCGCGTCGCCCGATGCGTTGCCCGCGGGCGCGGCGGCCGGGGCGGCGGGGAGCGGCAGGTTCGAGCCCTGCGAATTGAGATAGGCGATCACGTTGGCACGGTCCTCGCCCTTGGCGAGCCCGGCGAAGGTCATCTTGGTGCCTGGGGCGAACTTGCGCGGGCTCGTCAGCCACGCGTTCATCTTGTCGAAGTCCCAGTTTCCGCCGACGCCCTTCAGCGCATCGGAGAACGCGAAGCCGCCCTTGCCTTGCCCGATCGGCTCGCCGAGCGTGGCGTAAAGGTTCGGGCCGATCCCGTTGGCGCCCCCCTGGTTTACCGTGTGGCAGGCCTGGCACTGCTTGAAGACCTGCTCGCCCTTGGCGACGTCGGCGCTGGCGAGCAAGGTCGCGATCGGCACTTCGGCCGCACCGCCGCCCTCGCCGGCTTCCTCGACGCCTTCAATCGCATAGCCCATCTTCTCGGGCCGCTCCGAATGGAACATCATGCCAGAGACGATCGAGAGCCCGAGCGCGGCGATGCCGCCCGCAAGTGCCCAACCTGCAATCGTATTGAACCGGTCGCTCATGAAACGCCCCTGAGGAAAAAATCGTGCCCCTTTAGAACCGGGCTTGGGCCGAACGCAAGCGGGGCTTGCGGGGGATGGGCGACATAGCTAGCCCGCGTCCCCCATGGAGAATTTTCCCGCTCCCGCCCGCGCGCTCGTCGCCGCGATGATCGCCGAGGCCGAGGCCGCGCCGCAGCGCGCCGTCGCATTCCAGGGCGCGCCCGGCGCCAATTCGCACATCGCGGTGCGCCAGGCTTTCCCGGATGGACTGCCGCTCCCCTGCTTTGCCTTCGAGGACGCGATCGACGCGGTCAAGGAAGGCCGCGCCGATTGCGCGATGATCCCGATCGAGAATTCGCTCCACGGCCGCGTCGCCGACATCCATTTCCTGCTGCCCGAATCGGGGCTGGTGATCACCGGCGAGCATTTCCTGCCGATCCGCTACGGGCTGATGGGGATGGGACCGCTGGAGGGCGTGCGCCAGGCGATGAGCCACTCGCAGGCGCTCGGCCAGTGCCGGCAATGGCTCAAGGCCAGGGGCATCCAGCCAGTTGCCTATCCCGACACCGCGGGGGCCGCGGCGCTCGTCGCCGAGATGGGCGATCCCGCGGTAGCCGCGCTCGCCCCGCCGGGATCGGAGACGCTTTACGGGCTCGACTTGCTCGCCAGCGACATCGCCGATGCCGAGCACAACATGACGCGCTTCGTGATCCTCGCGCGCGCCGCGCCGCCGCTCGCAGGCGAAGGGCCGTTCATGACCACCTTCGTCTTCGAAGTGAAGAACGTCCCCGCGGCGCTCTACAAGGCGCTTGGCGGGTTCGCGACCAACGGCGTGAACATGACCAAGCTCGAAAGCTACCAGCGCGGCGGCAGCTTCGCGGCGACCGAATTCTATGCCGACATCGTCGGCTCGCCCGAAGAGGCGCCGGTCGGCCGCGCGCTCGAGGAGCTGAAGTTCCACACCAAGTGGATGCGCCTGCTCGGCACCTACCCCCAGGCGCGCGCGCGGCCGTAACCCTTCCGGCCGCGCCCTATCGACGGACGTCGTGGAAGACGCCCTCGTCGAACATCCTTTGAATCGACGCCTTGGGGAAGCTGGTCCGATCGCCCCCGTAATAGCCGGGGCTGGCCGCTGCGCCATCGTCGATGTCGCGTTCGACGCCGCGCCAGTCGTCATAATAGCGCTTGCCGATCTCGACTTCGACCTGATCGCCGCGGATGTTGGTCACGCGCAGCACCGTGTACATAAGCGGCGCTTCCGGCTTCACCATCATCCGCGCGAGGTCCGCTTCGTAGAGGTCGCCGACATGCGGCGCAGCGACATAGGTCCTGTCGCTCTCGTGATTGGCCGCTGCAGCGATGGTGCCCGTCGCTACCAGCGCGCCGATCCCGCCGAGCCCGACGAGCCAGCCGCGCCGATCCCAGGCCGGGATCGCCTTGCGTACTTCGGGCGAATCATAGTCGTCCTGGTCGACCATGTGCGACGCGCCGCAATTGCCATAGATCAGATACGGCGTCCGATCGGGCACCCAGCGAAAGATCCAGTAGATGTGGCGCACGTCATATTCGACCATGCGCGTGAACCCGGAATCCTTGTCGCAGGAGGCGCAATGCCGGTGCCCGGCCGGCCCCACTTCCGCGAGCCTCGTGCGCGATCCCCACGAGATGAACATCCGCCCCCTCCCCGGCAATTGCCTGCGACTCGGAACATTAGCAGAACATAGCCTCTCGTGAAAGATCGGAAGTTCAGCGAAGTTCAGGCCGAAAGCGGCTTCCGTGCCGCAACCAAGGCGCTTGACTCACACAAGCAAATGTTGTCTATACACAACAGTTCGTCATCCGAGTCGCCACATTGCCGCAAATCCACAACCGTATTGCCCTGTTCCGCGCCGAGCGCGGGATGAGCCGGCGCGAGCTGGCCGACGCCGTGGGGGTCAATCCCCAGACGATCGGCTATCTCGAGCGCGGCGACTACACCCCCAGCCTCGAGCTCGGCATGAAGATCGCGCAGGTCTTCCACGTGCCGGTCGAGCTGGTCTTCTCCTTCGCACCCTTCGAATCGGTCGCCGCGGCATTGCGCCGCGCGGCCGAATGACCACGGAGCCCGTCATGTCCCGCTTCAACCAGCGCCTCTTCGCCCGGCTAGACGCCGCCGCCGACCGTACCGGCATCCCCGCGCTCGCGCGGCACGAGGTGCGCCGCCGCCATCTGCGCTGGGTGCCGATCGTCGCGATCGTCCTCGCCGCCGGCGGCTGGATCTGGGGCCTGGGGGGCGATGCGCGGCATTTCGGCTACGCCGCGATCAGCCTGGGGTTCGCGCTCGGCGTGTTCCTGCCGATCTTCGGGCCGATCAAGCCGTGGGGCGCGGGCAAGCTGGTCGACGAATATGACCGCCAGGTGCGCCAGCGCGCCTTCCTCATCGGCTTCGCCACGGTGACCTTCGCGGCGTTTCTCGGCATCTGGCTGCTGCTCGGCCTCGCGCTGCTCGACAATTGGAGCCGCGACACGCTGATCGGCCAGCTCGCCAACTTCGCCTATATGCTGTTCGTGCTCTATCTGACCGTGCCGACGCTCCACGCGAGCTGGGCGACGCGGCCGATCGCCGAGGACTAGGCGCCTTCCATCCACGCCGTCAGCAGCGTGTGCGCGATGGCGTAGGGTGGCGGCGCACCGAACGGGGCTTCGGGATCGCGCGCCAATGCCCGCTCGACGTCCTCGCGCGTGAACCAGCGCGCATCCTCGAGCTCGTGCACGTCGAGCGTGATCGCATCGTCCTCGGCCTCGCCGATGCACGCGATCATCAGCGACGAGGGAAAGGGCCAGGGCTGGCTCGCCACGTAACGGACCTTGCCGACGCGCACCCCGGCTTCCTCGAAGGTCTCGCGGCGCACCGCCTCCTCGATCGATTCGCCCACTTCGAGAAAGCCCGCCAGCGCCGAATAGCGCCCCGGCGGCCAGGGCGGCTGGCGGCCGAGCAGCACGCGGCCCCGATGCTCGGCGAGCATGATCACCACCGGATCGACGCGCGGGAAATGGTCGGCGGCGCAGTTCGGGCACTTGCGCGCCCAGCCCGCCCGGAAAATTGCGGTCGGCGCGCCGCAATTGGCGCAGAAGCCGTGGCGGCCGTGCCAGTCGACGAGGCTGCGCGCGGCGGCATAATTGGCGGCGTCCTGCGCATGGAAGCGATCAAGCATCGCGAACAAGGCAGGCGAGCGGCCCGGCGGCACCGGCACGCCCGGCGGCAAGGCGGCGGCGAAGCGCGGCGCGCCTTCGTCATAGCCGAGGAAGAGCAGCGGCCCGCGCGCCTCCCCGAGCCCGGTCCAGACCATCCGGTCGTCCTCGCCCAGCACCGGATCCATGCCGTCCATCGCCAGCACTCGCGCGCGCGGATCGACGAGCGCCGCGTCGAGCAAGGCGGGCTCGTGACGGACGCGGTCGGCACGGTCGAGCGTGCAGCCGGTGAAGCCTGGCGGCCTCACTGGCTGAAGTCGGCGTACACGGCCTGGTTGACGTCGCGCTTGAACGCAGTGTCGCCGAAGATGTTGATCATGCCGGTGGCGCGCAGATGGTGCTTCGGATCGACCCAGCCGATCGTCCCCGCCGCACCACCCCAGCCGAAGGTACCCGCACCGGGTCCGCCGGGCTTGTCGGCGAGATAGACCGATCCGCCCGCGCCGAAGCCCATCGGCACCCCCGAATCCTTGGTCATCGCATTGAGGATCGAGAGGTCGGCGGTCTGCGGCAGCAGGTTCGACATCGCCAGCCTGACCGTCTCGGGCTTGAGGATGCGCGCGCCGTCCAGCGCGCCGCCGTTCGCCAGCATGTGGAGGAAGCGGTCATAATCGACCGCCGACATCACCAGCCCTGCGCCGCCATAGGGAAAGCTCGGCTTCTGGAGATAGACCGAGGTCGCGCCCGCATCGATCGGCAGCGCGCCGAGATAGTTGGTCGCGAGGATGCCGGCCTTGTCGGCGGGCACGGTCCAGTAGCTCGCGTTCATCCTGAGCGGCTTGAAGATGCGCGTGTTGACGAAGCTGTCGAACGGCATGCCGGACGCCACTTCGATCACGCGGCCGAGCACGTCGAGCCCGATCGAATAGCTGAACTTCGCCCCCGGATCGGCGATCAGCGGCGTGCTCGCGGTGCGATTGGCGAACTCTTCGAGCGTCGCCGGGCGCGCCGCGCGCATCTGGACTTCCATCTGCGGATTGACCTGCGCCGGGTTGATCCCGAGCCTTGTATATTCGTCGACCAGCGGGCCCGTGTTGCCGGGCAGGACATAGCCTAGCCCCGCAGTGTGGGTGAGCAGATTGCGCACCGTGATCGGGCGGACGGCCGGGCGGCTCTCGAGCCCCTTGGCCGGATCGACCAGCACCTTCATGTCCTTGAACGCCGGGATGAAGTCGCTGATCGGCTGGTCGAGCCCGATCTTGCCTTCCTCGATCAGTATCATCGCGGCGATCCCGGTGATCGGCTTGGTCATCGAATAGACGCGCCACAGGCTGTTCTCGTCGGCGAGCGGCGCGTTCGGCGCCTGCGCGATGCGCCCCGCCTTGACCACGGTGATCTTGTCGTCGCGGCCGATCAGCACCACCGCGCCGGGCACCGTCTTTTGCGCGACATAGCGATCGACCACTGCCTGCGATTGCGGCGCCGCCTGCTGCGCCAGCACCGCGACCGGCGTCAGCGCCAGCAATCCGAACCCGATCAATCCGCGCATCGCATCCTCCCGAACAGCCTTGCCGCCTTGGCGAACACGGTGGGCAGCCCCGCCGATTCGATCTCGGCGATCGGCCACCATTCGCCTGCCGGCGCGTCTGTCTGCCGCCCGATTGTTGCCGCGGCAAGGCCGACATCGAGATCGAAATGCGTGAAGCCGTGCGAAACCCCCGCGTCGAGCATCCGCCAGTCCGCAGCAAGCGGCGCATCCGCCAGCCCGGGAGGCGAATCGACCCACGGCCCGGTCGGCAGCGCGCGCATCCCGCCGAGCAGTCCCCTGGCCGGGCGGCGGACGAGCAGCACTTGCCCGTCGCGCTCGGCCCAGAACATCGTGCCGTAGCGCTGCGGCCTGGCCGCCTTCTTCGCCTTGACCGGGAACGCCTCGGGCGCGCCGGTCGCGAAGCCGTCGCAACCCTCGCGCAACGGGCAGAGCAGGCAGCGCGGGCTGCGCGCGGTGCAGATCGTGCTGCCGAGATCCATCATCGCCTGCGCGAAATCGCCTGCGCGCGCATCGGGCGTGATCGAATCGGTGAGCGCGTAGATTTTCGGCTTCGCCCTCGGGAGCGGCTCGGCGACCGCGAACAGCCGCGCGACCACGCGCTCGACATTGGCGTCGACCACCACTGCGCGCCGCCCGAACGCGATCGCGGCGATCGCCGCGGCGGTATAGCCGCCGACGCCCGGCAGCTCGCGCAGCTCGGCCTCGGTGTCCGGAAAGGCGCCACGCCCTGCGACTTCGCGCGCGCAGGCGACCAGATTGCGCGCCCGGGCATAATAGCCGAGCCCCGCCCAGGCGGCCATCAGTTCGGCTTCGTCCGCCCCGGCGAGCGCCTCGACGCTCGGCCAGCGCGCAGTGAACTTCGCGAAATAGGGGATCACGCTCGCGACCTGCGTCTGCTGGAGCATGATCTCGGAGAGCCACACGCGATAGGGCTCGGCCGCGTTCGCCCCCGGCGGCGCACGCCATGGCAAGTCGCGGGCATGGACATCGTACCAGTGCAGAAGCTGTGGAGCGATTGCGCGGGGGGCGTTGTCGGGCACGGGCCGCCTATGGCATGGGTAGCTGCAAATGACGAAGTCCCCTCGCAAGCCTCCCGAAGAACCGCAGCGCGCCAATCGCGCCCGCGCGGTCTCCGAGCTGCTGCCCGACGTGGGCCGCGCGGCGTTCCGCAAGTTCGGCTTCGTCCAGCATTCGATCGTCAGCCGCTGGGCCGAGATCGTGGGCGAGCGCTATGCGCGCGTCTCCGCGCCCGAATCGATCCGCTTCCCGCAGGGCAAGCGCGCCGAGGGCGTGCTCGCCCTGGTCGTGTCGGGCGCTTTCGCCCCGACGATGCAGCATGTCGCGCCCGAGATCGTCGAGCGCGTCAATCGCTTCTTCGGCTATCCCGCGGTGGCGAAGCTCGCGATCCGTCACGGCGAAGTGAAGCGCGCCGAGAAGCCGCTGCCGCCGCCCAGCCTCAAGCCCCTGTCCGAGGCGATGAGCGCGAGCCTTCGCAGCATCGGCGATCCCGAATTGAAGGCCGTGCTCGAATCGCTCGCCGCCGGCGTCGCGGCGAGCGACGAAGCGCCGAAGCTCGGCCGGATCGACTGACCCCAAGCATTTCCACTGGAGAGACTGCCCCATGCGTATCGCCTTTGCCCTCCTCACCGCGCTGGCGCTGGCTGCCTGTAACGGCGGCAGCCCGACCACCAATTCGGCCACGCCCGTCGCCGCGGCGAGCGCGCCCGCGGGCAAGGCCTGGACCGACGTCGTCGCCAAGACACCCGAGGGCGGCTATCGCCAGGGCAATCCCGACGCGCCGATCAAGCTGGTCGAATACGGCTCGCGCAATTGCCCCTATTGCGCGATGTTCGGCACCACCGGCGTCGAGCCGCTGCGGCAGAAGTACATCTCGACCGGCAAGGTCAGCTACGAGTTCCGCGACTTCCTGATCCACGGCGCGCCCGATTTCGCGCTCGCGCTGCTCAACCAGTGCGTGCCCGACGAAGCGTTCTTCCCCGTGCTCGACCAGATGTTCGCGAACCAGCCGGTGTTCGAGGAGCGGATCATGACGCTCCAGAAGAACAATCCGCAGCTGCTGCAGCAAATCCAGACGATGACGCCCGGCCAGGCCGCCGCGGCGATGGCCGACGCGCTCGGCATGGTCGACTTCATCAAGCAGCGCGGCGTCGCCGAGCCGCGCGCGCGCCAGTGCCTCGCCGACCAGAAGGCGATCGAGAGCATCGCCAAGGTGAATGCCGACGCGTCCAACCAGGGCGTCAATTCGACTCCGACCTTCTTCATCAATGGCGAGAAGGCCAATGCCGGATCGTGGGAGCAGCTCGAGCCGCTGCTCCAGGCCGCCGGGGCGCGGTAAGCCAGCGCGATGCAGATCAAGCGGCTGCGGCTGACAGGCTTCAAAAGCTTTGTCGACCCGGCCGACCTGCGCATCGAGCCGGGGCTGACGGGGATCGTCGGCCCCAATGGCTGCGGCAAGTCCAACCTGCTGGAAGCGTTGCGCTGGGTGATGGGCGAGGGCTCAGCCAAGTCCTTGCGTGGCGGCGGCATGGAGGATGTGATCTTCGCCGGCACCGCTCAGCGCCCCGCGCGTGATTTCGCCGAAGTGCAATTGCTCGCCGAAACCGCCGACAATGACGA